>NZ_JBEXTX010000187.1:0-9472 GCF_040614175.1 Amycolatopsis sp. NPDC006131 | reverse complement strand
CACCCCCCGGATCATGACCTCGACTGGGGGCATCAGTCATACCGAACCTGGCGACCACAGCTCCCTGATCAGGAACCACGAAAAAGGTAACGGGGAACACCCGCGTGAAGAAGTCAGCTTTGGTCCTCGCACTCGCGCTGCTGGTCAGCGCCTGCGGCGCGCAGCCCGCCGCCGGACCAGCCCTCTTCGGCGACGCGCAGACGCTGGTGCGCGCCGCGACCGAGCAGACGGGCAAGGCCCAGACGGTGCGGTTCTCCGTGGCGATGACCGTGGCGGACCGTGAGGCCACCGCCACCGGCGAGATGCGTTTCACCGAGCCCGGGTGGGCCATGAAGATCACGCACACGGCCGACGGCGTCACGTCCGAGACGCGCGTCGTGGACGGCGCGCAGTACGTGTCGATCCCGGAACAGGCCCGCGGGCTCACCGGGGGCAAGCCGTGGGGCCGCTACCCGGCGGACAGCGCGAAGGGCAAGGAACTCGGCGCCATGATGCGCGAGTCCGGCCAGAGCGACCCCGCGCAGGTGCTCGACGACGTCCGCAAGGGCGGCACCATCGACCGCAGCGAGCAGACCACGCTCGACGGGCGGCCGGTGAGCCACTACTGGATCACCGTCGACCTGGGGAAGACCTCTGGGCTGGCGGAGATGGCAGGCCGGACGGCGCCGATGGAGTTGTGGCTCGACGCCGACCAGCTCCCCGCCCAGATGCTGTTCGACTTCAGCGGGCTCGCGTCCGAAGGCGACCCGCCGATGGGCCCGATGACCATGCGCTACACCGGCTGGGGCGAGCCGGTCGACATCGCCGCCCCGCCCGCCGACCAGGTCGCCGAGCTGCCCGCCGGCTAACCCATGTGCGGGTAGCCGATGGCGGTGGGCGCGTCGAACGTCTCCTTCACCGACCGCGGGCTCGTCCACCGCAGCAGGTTGAACATCGACCCGGCCTTGTCGTTCGTGCCGGAGCCGCGGGAACCGCCGAAGGGCTGCTGGCTCACGATCGACCCGGTCGGCTTGTCGTTGACGTAGAAGTTGCCCGCCGCGAACCGCAGCGTCTGGTGCGCCTGCTGCACGGCGGCCCGGTCGTCGGCGAACACCGCGCCGGTCAGCGCGTACGGCGAGGTGCGGTCGACCAGTTCGAGGATCTCGCCGTACGAGCCGTCGTCGTAGACGTGCACCGCGAGGATCGGCCCGAAGTACTCCGTGGCGAACGCGGTGTGCCCCGGATCGGCGGACACCAGCACGGTTGGCTCGACGAAGTACCCGATCGAGTCGTCGCAGTGGCCGCCGACCAGGACGTCGAGGTCGTTGTCCGCGTCCACGCTGTCGAGCAGCCGCTGGTGCTTGGCGAACGCCCGCGCGTCGATCACCGCCCCGCCGAACACCGACAGGTCCGCGACGTCGCCGTACTTCACGGTCCGCGTCAGGTCCGCCAGGTCGTCCCGCAGCCCGCTCTCCCACAGCGACCGGGGGATGTACGCGCGGGAGGCCGCGGAGCACTTCTGGCCCTGGTACTCGAACGCGCCCCGGACGAGCCCGGCCACCAGCTTCTCGCGGTTCGCCGAGGCGTGCGCGACGACGAAGTCCTTGCCACCGGTCTCGCCGACGATGCGCGGGTAGCTCGCGTAGGTGTCGAGGTTCTCCGCGATCCGCCGCCACAGGAACTTGAAGGTCGCCGTCGAACCGGTGAAGTGCAGGCCCGCGAACCCGGGGTCGGCGAGCGCGACCTCGCTGACCGCGTGCCCGTCGCCGGTCACCAGGTTGATCACGCCCGGCGGCAGGCCGGCCTCCTCGAACACCTGCATCGTGTAGTGCGCGGCCAGCTGCTGGGTCGGCGTCGGCTTCCAGACGACCGTGTTGCCCATCAGCGCGGGCGCGCTGGGCAGGTTCCCGGCGATCGCGGTGAAGTTGAACGGGGTGATCGCCACGACGAACCCGTCCAGCGGCCGGTAGTCCATGCGGTTCCACGCGCCCGGCACCGAGTTCGGCTGCTCGGCGAGGATCCGGCGCGCGTAGTGCACGTTGAACCGCAGGAAGTCGATCAGTTCGCAGGCGGCGTCGATCTCGGCCTGCTGCACCGACTTCGACTGGCCGAGGATCGTCGCGGCGTTGAGCGTGTCGCGGTGCCGCCCGGCCATCAGGTCCGCGGCGCGCAGGAACACCGCCGCGCGCTCGTCGAACGCCATCTCCCGCCAGGCGGGCGCGGCGTCCTTCGCGGCGGCCACGGCGTCCGCGACGTCCTCGGGGGTGGCCTGTGCCGACGTGCCCAGCACGTGCGCGTGGTCGTGCGGCTGGACGACGTCGAAGGTGTCCCCGCCCGCCATCCGCCGCCTGCCGCCGATGGTCTGCGGCAGCTCGTGCTTGTCGCCCTCCAGCTCGGCGATCCGGCGTTGCAGGGATTCCCGCTCGGAACTGCCCGGCGCGTAGGTCCGGACGGGCTCGTTGACCGGGACGGGCACGTTCGTGATGGCGTCCATGCCTACCTCCTCGACGGCTGCTGTAAACGCTAGAGCAGGTCGAGGAGGAACGGCAGCTCTTGAGGCGCGTACCAGGCCAGTTCGTGGTCCTCCGCCTCGCCGAGGACGAACTCCGCGTCCGGGTCGCCGAGGTCCGCGGCGTCGATGACCCGGGCGGCCGCGCGCACGGCCTCCTCCGCCTCCTCCGCGTCCACGTGCACGGCCGCGACGTCCTCGTAGCTGATCGGCCCGGACACCTTCACCACCGGCGCGTCCAGGTCCGGCCGCGGCGTCGCGTTCTCGACGTCGACCGAGATCACCACCCGCCGCGGGAGCTCCTTGGCGTCCTCCTCGGCGGCGCCGATCAGCCTCAGCGACGCGCGAGCGGCGTCCAGCAGCGCGACGTACTCCAGCTCCTCGGTGTCCCCGCTGAGGTAGGACTCGCGCAGCGCCGGGGTCAGGGCGAAGCCCGTCCCGCCGGGCGGCTGCAGTCTGCCGTCCGCCACCAGCCTGCGCAGCATTCCGATCGTGCCCGGAAGGTAGACCCTCACCAGCTCGCACCCTTCAGCTCTTCCAGCGAATCCTCGATCATCCCAGCGAGGACGTCCACATCGGACAGCGCCTTGCGGTCACCGTTGAGTCCGAAGTAGACGCCGCCGTGGTAGGACGTGACCCCGATGGCCAGCGCCTGGTTGCGCGCCAGCGGGATCACCGGGAACATCTCGGTCATCCTCGCCTGCCCCGCGTACAGCGGCACCTGCGGCCCCGGCGAATTGATGACCAGCAGGTTGAAGATCCGCCCGGAGAACGAGCCTGCCGCGCGGGCGGCGAGCGCGTGCATCGTCGCCGGGGCGAACCCGCCCACCTTCAGCATCGCGCGGGCGGCCACCGAACGGCCCGAGTCGGCGTGCGCCCGCAGCGTGTGGCTGACGTGCTGGAGCCGCAGGACCGGGCTGGGCTCGCCGACCGGCAGGTCCACCAGGTACGGCTCGACCTCGTTGTTGACCAGTCCGGCCGGGGAGAACTCGACGGTGTCCGGTTCGAGCACGGCCAGCGGGACCAGCGCGCGGACCGTGGTGGCCTCCGAGACGCCCTCACCGCGGGAGAGCAGCCACTCACGCAGCGCGCCGGTGATCGCGGCGAGGACGATGTCGTTGACCGTGACCCCGTGCTCGGCGCGGATCTTGCGGTAGTCCTCCAGGCGCGTGCGCACCACGTCGAACACGCGGCCGCCGGAGACGTGCCGGTTGAGCGGCCCGGACGGCGCCGGCTGCAGGACGCGGTGGACCGCGGCGGCGACCCCGCCGACCGCGTCGGTGACCTCGCCCGCCGTGGCGGACAGGTCGCTCACCACGTCGCGCACGTTCTCCACGAGTTCACCCGGACGGCGGACCGCCTCGCTGACGGCGTCGAGCACGAGCTGGGCGGGGCTGGGCAGGCGGCGGGGCGTCCAGGTGTCCTCGTACGGCTCACAAGCCTGCGGCATCGTGTCCAGGATCAGCTGTCCCAGCTCGACGGTGCCGGTCCCGTCCACCACGGACTGGTGAGTCTTGGTGACCAGCGCGACCCGGTCGCCCGCGAGGCCTTCGACGAAGTAGGTCTCCCACAGCGGGCGCTCGTGGTCCATTGGCCGGGCCATCAGGCGGGCGACCAGCTCGTACAGCTGGTCGTCGGTGCCCGGGCCGGGCAGCGCCGACCGGCGGACGTGGTAGTTGAGGTCGAAGTCGACGTCGTCCACCCACACCGGGCGGGCGAGGTGGCCGGGCACGTTCAGCACGCGCTGCCGGTAGCGCGGCAGGAACGCGAGGCGCTGACCGACCAGGCACAGGAGCTGCTCGTAGTCGAACCCGTCGCGCGGCCGCTCGAAGACCGCGACGCCGCCCACGTGCATCGGCGTCGTCGCGTCCTCCAGGTAGAGGAACGACGCGTCGAGTGCGGAAAGGCGGTCGGGCATGACGCGATCCTGACACAGACTGGTCTACTGGCCCACCCGCCGGCCCGCCACCGCCCTCAACGGAAACGCTGCGCGTTACTAGGCTTTCTCGGGTGGCTGAAACGACCGTCTCCCCGAAAGACCGATTCCTGACCGTCTACGGGCGCAAACCGGTGCTGGAAGCCCTGGACGACCCGGAGCTGCGGGTGGACAAGGTCATCCTCGCCGACACCGCCCGCGGTCCGGCCGCGGCGGAGATCCAGCGCGCGGCGAAGGCGGCGGGCGTGCCGGTGCAGCGGGCGAGCGCGCACCGGGTGAAGGTGCTGGCCGGCAACGGCAAGCAGGACCAAGGCGTGCTGGCGGACGTGGTCGCGCCCCGGATGCGGCCGCTGAGCGCCGCGCTGGCCGACGCTCCGGCGCGGGTGCTGCTGCTGGACGGCATCACCACGCCCGCGAACGTGGGGATGATCCTGCGCACCGCGACGGCGGCGGGGCTCGGCGGGATCGTCGTGCCGCGGCGCGGTGTGGCGGCCCTGGACCCGCTGGTCGTGAAGGCCTCGGCAGGGGTCGCGTTCCGCGCGCCGGTCCTCCGCTGCGCGACGGCCGCCGAGGCCGCGTCCATGCTGGTAGAGGCTGGATACGGATTGTATGCACTTGGTGCACAGGGCGGATCGTCGCTGTTCGAGGCGCCGTTGCCGGAGCGGGCGGCGTTCGTGCTCGGCGGGGAGACGGCCGGGGTGAGCGACGAGGTCGCCTCGCTGGTGACCGGGTGGCTGTCGATCCCGATGCCGGGCGAGGTCGAATCGCTGAACGTGTCCGCGGCCGCGGCGGTGCTGTGCTTCGAACTGGTCAGGCGGGGAACAACGCGCTGAGTTCGGCGAGCGTGTCCGCCACCGAGGTGTGGTGCACGCCGACCATGCCGGCCGCGGTGGCGCCGTCGACGTTGGCCCGCGAGTCGTCGACCATGACACAGCCGGTCACGGGGAGGCCGAGCCGTTCGGCGGTGAGCCGGAAGACCCGCGGATCCGGTTTGGCGATGCCGACCTCGCCGGAGAAGACGAACGCGTCGAAGTGGCGGGCGAGACCCCCGCGGCCGGCGCCACCGTCCGCATTGGACAGCAGCGCGGTCCGGATTCCCCGCTCGCGCAGGGCATCAACGGCGGCCAGCAGGTCGGCGGCGTCCGGATCGGTCAGCACACCGGCGTAGTCGAGCACCAGTCCTCGCAGCACAGGCGGACCCTACCGGCCCCGTTCACACCATCGGGCCAAGGCTGTCCGGTTCTCCTGGAAGTGCCGCTCTAGGGAGCGGCATGACTCGACCGAGGGGGACCGATGACCGGACTGTGCGAGCTGTACCCGTACGAACCGAACCGCGGCGCGGCGCCGCCGGATTCGATTCCGGAACAGGCGGGGGCCGCCCGCACGTGGCAGCGCGGCCGTCCAGGCGAACCGCTCGAACTGCGCCACGCGAGGACCGTCCTGACGGCGATCCTGGAAGTCCGCTCCGGACGGCGCGCGCCGGGCCAGTTGCGGGCGGTGGTCACGCCGCGGATGTACCAGCACCTGCGGGGCGCGCCGCCGTCGCCGGGCCCGCGCTACACGGTGAAGTCGGTGCGGGCGAGCCACAGCACGCCCGGCACGATCGAAATCTGCGGAACCGCACACGCCGACCGCCGGGCGACCGCCGTGATGGCGAGGTTCGAACACTCCGAAGCCGGCTGGCGGTGCGGCTTCTTCACCGTCGTGCAGCCGCAGAGACACCGCTGACCCGCTCCGGCTCCTGGCGCACCTGCCAGGAGCCGGAGCACGGCCGCGCCAGCCCCAGCGGGCCCGTGCCCAGGGGCGCGGCACGACGCGCGCCTCAATCTCCTCGAGGCGCAGCGGCACTCGCCCACCTGCGAATTCGCTCAGTGGGCACCAGACGTGCGGCAACACCCGCCAAGCGCGTGGGAGCGGCACCACGCACCCACCACCCCGCAACCCAGCAGCGCGCCGACACCCGGCCCAACGACCGCCCACCAACCGCAAAAGCACGCGGGGGCGGCACCAACCGGTGCCGCCCCCGCGCGAAAAACCCAGCTCAGCGACGCTTCTTGGTCTTCTTCGCCTGGGTGCGGGCAGCCGCGCGACGCTCCCGCCGCGTGCCCGCCGCGCCCTGGCCGTCCGAGGACGCCGTGGCCGTCCCGCGGGACTGCACGCCGCCCTGCTCGGCCGGCCCGGAGAAGGTCAGGCCCTGCTGCGGGTTCTCGTTGCCGAGCCCCTTGCCGCGCAGCGCGCTCGGCACCGGGGCGCGCGGCGGCTCGGGCTGCTGCTGCGGCACGGGCTGCGCGTGCCGCCCACCGCCCGCCGCCGCGGGCGCGGCCGCGGCCGGAGCCGCCGCCTCCTGCGGCTGCGCCGCCTCGACCTGCAGGTTGAACAGGAAGCCGACGGCCTCCTCCTTCAGCGAGTCCAGCATGGCGTTGAACATGTCGAAGCCCTCGCGCTGGTACTCGATCAGCGGGTCGCGCTGCGCCATGGCCCGCAGGCCGATGCCCTCCTTGAGGTAGTCCATCTCGTAGAGGTGCTCACGCCACTTGCGGTCCAGCACCGAGAGCAGCACCTGCCGCTCCAGCTGCCGCATCGCGCCCTCGCCGACCCGCCCGTCGATGTCGGCCTCGCGCCGGGCGTAGGCGGCCTTCGCGTCCTCGACCAGCGCGTCCCGGAGCACCTCGGCGCTGAGGTCCTCGTGCTCCTCCATCAGGTCTTCCCAGTTCAGCGACACCGGGTAGAGCTGCTTGAGCGCGGTCCACAGCTTCTCGTGGTCCCAGTCCTCGGCGTAGCCCTCGGCCGTGGCGCCATCGACGTACGCGGTGAGCACGTCGACCAGCATGTGCTGCATCTGCTCGGAGAGGTCCTCGCCCTCGAGGACGCGGCGGCGCTCGGCGTAGATCACCTTGCGCTGCTGGTTCATGACCTCGTCGTACTTGAGGACGTTCTTGCGGATCTCCATGTTCTGCTGCTCGACCTGCGTCTGAGCGCTCTTGATGGCCCGCGAGACCATCTTGTGCTCGATCGGCATGTCGTCGGGCAACCGCATGGTCGTCATGACCCGCTCGACCATCACCGCGTTGAACCGGCGCATCAGCTCGTCACCGAGCGACAGGTAGAACCGCGACTCGCCGGGGTCGCCCTGACGG
Organism: Amycolatopsis sp. NPDC006131; assembly: GCF_040614175.1. Classification (NCBI taxonomy): domain Bacteria; kingdom Bacillati; phylum Actinomycetota; class Actinomycetes; order Pseudonocardiales; family Pseudonocardiaceae; genus Amycolatopsis; species Amycolatopsis sp. NPDC006131. The sequence continues at coordinate 1,911 of NZ_JBEXTX010000187.1, read as the reverse complement.
CCGGAGCGGCCGCGCAGCTGGTTGTCGATGCGGCGGGACTCGTGCCGCTCGGTGCCCAGCACGTACAGGCCGCCGGCCTCGCGGACCTCCTCGGCCTCCGCCTTGACCTCGGCCTTGACCTCTTCGAGCACCTTCGGCCACAGGGCCTCGTACTCGGCGGAGTTCTCGACCGGGTCCAGGCCGCGCTCGCGCAGCCGCTCGTCGGCGATGATGTCCGGGTTGCCGCCCAGCACGATGTCGGTACCGCGGCCGGCCATGTTGGTCGCGACCGTGACGGCGCCCTTGCGACCGGCACGCGCGATGATCAGCGCTTCCCGGTCGTGGTACTTCGCGTTCAGCACCTCGTGCGGCACGTTCAGCTTGACCAGCAGCTTCGACAGGTACTCGGACTTCTCGACGCTGGTGGTGCCGACCAGCACGGGCTGGCCCTTGGCGTGCCGCTCGGCGATGTCCTCGGCGACCGCCTCGAACTTCGCCTCCTCGGTCTTGTAGATCAGGTCCGGCTGGTCCTTGCGGACCATCGGCCGGTTGGTCGGGATCGGCACCACACCCAGCTTGTAGGTCTGGTGGAACTCCGCGGCCTCGGTCTCGGCGGTACCGGTCATGCCGGCGAGGCGGTCGTAGAGGCGGAAGTAGTTCTGCAGCGTGATCGTGGCGAGCGTCTGGTTCTCCGCCTTGATCTCGACGCCTTCCTTGGCCTCGATCGCCTGGTGCATGCCCTCGTTGTAGCGGCGGCCGGCCAGGATGCGGCCGGTGAACTCGTCGACGATCAGGACCTCGCCGTTGCGGACGATGTAGTCCTTGTCGCGCTTGTACAGCTCCTTGGCCTTGAGCGCGTTGTTCAGGTAGCCGACCAGCGGCGTGTTCGCCGACTCGTACAGGTTGTCGATGCCGAGCTGGTCCTCGATGAAGGCGACACCCTTTTCGGTGACACCGACGGTCCGCTTGCGCTCGTCGACCTCGTAGTGGGTGTCGCGCTTCATCAGCGGCGCCATGCGGGCGAACTCGACGTACCAGCGGGCCGACTGCTCGGCCGGGCCGGAGATGATCAGCGGTGTCCTGGCCTCGTCGATCAGGATCGAGTCGACCTCGTCGACGATGGCGAAGTTGTGGCCGCGCTGGACGCAGTCGTCCAGGCTCCACGCCATGTTGTCGCGCAGGTAGTCGAAGCCGAACTCGTTGTTCGTGCCGTAGGTGATGTCGGCGTGGTAGGCCTTGCGGCGCTCCGCCGGCGTCATCTCGGACAGGATCGCGCCGACCTCGAGACCGAGGAAGCGGTGCACGCGGCCCATCCACTCCGAGTCGCGCTTGGCGAGGTAGTCGTTGGTGGTGACGACGTGGACGCCCTTGCCGGAGATCGCGTTCAGGTACACCGGCAGGACCGAGGTCAGGGTCTTGCCCTCACCGGTCTTCATCTCGGCGACCTGGCCGAGGTGCAGCGCCGCGCCACCCATCAGCTGAACGTCGTAGGGGCGCTGACCGAGCACCCGCAGGGCGGCCTCGCGGGCCACCGCGAACGCCTCGGGCAGCAGGTCGTCCAGCGACTCGCCGTCCCCGCCGTCGTGCCGCTCGCGGAACTCGGCGGTCTTGCCGCGCAGCTCGTCGTCGGTGAGGTCCTTCACCTCGTCTTCGAGGGTGTTGATGTGTTCGGCGATGTTGCGCAGCCGCTTGATCATCTTGCCCTCGCCCGCACGCAGCAGGCGGTTGAGAACCATCCGGTCGACCTCACTAGCTGTTGGGACGCACCCAGGCTCAGTCCCTGGACCGCGCCGTGTCCGACACCTCTCCGACCCGTGGTGCGGGTCGTGCGCACCCTCCATCGTAGGGAAGGAGCGCGCGTCGGCGCACGCAACGTGCGAACATGCGCGAAACCTTAACGCACGGGGTCAAGCGATTTCGGCGACTCCGTCG
>NZ_JBEXTX010000186.1:0-9485 GCF_040614175.1 Amycolatopsis sp. NPDC006131 | reverse complement strand
CGACGATCGTGCGGTGTAGTCCTGCTCAGGCTGCCGGTGGTCTCGGTGGCGCTGATGGCGCGGCGGCTGCCGGTGGTCTCGGTGGCGCTGATGGCGCGGCGGCTGCCGGTGGTCTCGGAGGCCCCCACGGCGCGGCGGCTACCGGTAGACTCGGAGGCGCCCACGGCCCGGCGGCTACCGGTGGTTTCGGAGGCACCGACCGCGCGGCGGCTGCCGGTGGACTCAGCGGCCCCCTCGGCCCGGCGGCTACCGGTGGACTCGGAGGCACCCAGGGAGCGGCGGCTGCCGGTGGATTCGGAGGCGCCGACCGTCCGGCGACTACCGGTCGCCTCGCCCGGGGCCGCCACCGAGCGGGACCCGCCGAAGCCTGAGCTCACAGCGCGGCGGCTGCCGGTCGTCTCACCGGGCGCGGCGAAACCGCCTGCGCGGCGACTGCCCGCCTCAACGGGGCGAGTCCGGCCACCCGCGGGAACACCGGCGGCCACGCCGCGGGAAGCACCAGGGGCCGCGTCGTGGGAGACACCGGGGGCCACGCCGCGGGGAGCACCGGGGGTCGCACCACGGGCCACGCCGCCGGGACCATCGCCAGGAGCACCGCCGGGCACGTGCTGGTACCCGCTCGCCGAGCCGGGATCCACCGGGAACGCGCCCACGGCCTCGCCCGGTCGCGGCGCCGCCTGCCGGTACCCCGTCGGCTCCCCAGCCTCAGGACGGCCGTGAGCGGGGTCGTCGCCCCTGCTGTGTCGCCCCATGCGTGCTCTTCCTCAACTCTCCGTGTGCTCCGACAAACGACGTTCACCCTAACAGGGGTCCGTCGTTAGCGAAACGTGATGAACCCAAGAAAATCGCAGGACTGAGCGTTACTGCCCTTGTGCGAGGAGCGTCCGGCAGTGCTCGATCAGCCGAGCGCGCAGCGGTTCCGCCCTGGCGGCGAACGCCGCCTGGGCACGCGCGTACTCCGCCCGCCCCCGCGCGGTCTCGATCCGCATGGGGGAGTAGCCCAGTCCCGACAAATCGTACGGGCTCGCCCGCATGTCCAGTTCGCGGATCTCCACCGCCAGCTCGAAGCAGTCCGCGACCAGCTCGGACGGCACGAACGGGTCGAGCTTGAACGCCGCCCGGTACAGGTCCATGTTCGCGTGCAGGCACCCCGGCTGCTCCAGCTCCACCTGCCGCTCCCGCGACGGCTCCAGGGCGTTGCGCGGCCGGGCGGGCGGGGTGAAGAACCGGAACGCGTCGTAGTGCCCGCAGCGCAGCTCCAGCGACTCGACGACGGTGTCGGTGCCGGCCGTGCCCAGCCGCAGCGGCAGCTGGTTGTGCCGCACCTGCCCGGGCGCCTGCCGGTACACCATCGCCCACTCGTGCAGCCCGAAACAGCTCAGCCGCGGCGGCCGGGACGCGGTGGCCTCCAGCAGCACCAGCAACGCCCGCACCGTCGGCACCCGCTTGGCGGGGAGCTCACCGAGCACCACGCCGCCCGCCGTCTCCCGGAACTCCGGCCGCGCCAGGAACTCCGAAGCAGCCCCGGCCAGAGCCACACCCGGCCCCGGGCTCCACCGTTCCAGGTGCGCGGGGCGGTGCGGGTAGTACTGGAACAGGAAGTCGTGCACCGGGTGCTTCTCGCCCCGCGACCGGCGCTCCTGGTAGGGCCCGGTCCAGCGGCGGATCCGCGCGGCGTGCTCGCGTCGCCGGGCCCGCCACTCGTCCTCGGCCAGAACCCGCATCACGCCGTCACGTGCGTCCCGTCGCGCACCGTGCCCACGTACTCCTCGACCAGGTCCTCCAGTGCGACCACGCCGATGATCGTGCCGTCCGCGCCGCGCGCGCGGGCCAGGTGGCTGCCCTCGCGGCGCATCGCGGACAGGGCCTCGTCGAGGCGGGCGTGCGCGGGCAGGTCGGTCAGCGGCCGCGTCTTGTCCGCGGGCACCCGGCTCCCCGGGGCCTCGCCGATCTGGTCGAGCACGTCCTTGACGTGCAGGTACCCGATCAGCTCGCCGCCCGCCGACCGCAGCGGGTACCGCGAGAAGCCGGTCGACGAGACCGCTTCCTCGACGTCGCCCACCGTCGGCGTGCTCGGCAGTGTCGTCAGCTCGGCGGTGGGCACCAGGACGTCGGCGACGGTCTTCTCGACCGACGACAGCGTCTGGCTCAGCCGCTCGTGCTCGGACTGCTCCAGCAGGCCCTCGCGGCGGGATTCGGAGAGCAGCTCGGCCAGCTCGTCGGAGGTGTAGGCGGTCTCCAGCTCGTCCTTCGGCTCGACCCGGACCAGCCGCAGCAGCGCGTTGGCCATGGCGTTGAGCAGCCAGATGAACGGGTTGGCGAGCTTGACCCACGCGACGTGGATCGGCACCAGCCACAGCGCCAGCCGCTCCGGCTCGGCGATGGCGAGGTTCTTCGGCACCATCTCGCCGATCAGCACGTGCAGGATCGTGATGAACGCCAGCGCGATCGCGAAGGACACCGTGTGCAGCACGACGTCCGGCAGGCCGAGCAGCCCGAACAACCCTTCGAGCTGGTGCGCCACCGCGGGTTCGCCGAGACGGCCGAGGACCAGCGAGCAGATCGTGATGCCCAGCTGGGCGCCGGCGAGCATCTGCGACACGTGCCTGCTCGCGTTGATGACGATCCGCGCCCGGGTCTTGCCCTGTTCCAGCAGGGCCTCCAGCCGGTCGCGGCGCGAGGAGATCAGGGTGAACTCCGCGCCCACGAAGAACGCGTTCAGCAGCAGCAGGACGACGATCAGGAAGATCGCGAGCCAGTCGTTCACCGCGCCACCTCCGTCCGCCCGGCCAGCGGCCGCAGGCTCACCTCGGCGATGCGCAGCCGGTCCATTTCGGACACCGTCAGGCACCAGCCGTCGACCTCGGTGGAGTCACCGGGGTCGGGGATGCGGCCGAGCCGCTCCAGCATCAGGCCGGCGATGGTTTCGTAGTCGCCGTCGGGCATCCGGAACCCGGTGACCTCGGTGACCTCGTCGGCGCGCAGCTGGCCGGACACCAGCCAGGTGTCGGAGCCGACCTGCTGCGAGGACGGCGCCTCGCCGGTGTCGTGCTCGTCGCGGACGTCGCCGATGATCTCCTCGACCACGTCCTCCAGCGTCACCAGGCCGGCCGTGCCGCCGTACTCGTCGACGACCATCGCCACCTGGAAGCGCGAGTCGCGCAGCCGGGACAGCAGCGCGTCACCGGGCAGCGACTCCGGCACGGTGGGCACCGGGCGCATGATCGAGGCGATCCGGGTGGTGGCCCGCTCGGCGGCGGGCACGGTGAAGGCCTGCTTCACGTGCACCGCGCCCTGCACGTCGTCCAGGTCCTCGGTGTAGACCGGGAAACGGGAGTGGCCGGTGCGCCGGGACAGCTCCACGAGGTCGTTGATCGTGTCGCCGACCGTGAGCGACTCGACCTGCACGCGCGGGGTCATCAGCTCCTCCGCGGTGCGGTCGCCGAAGCGCAGCGACTTGTCCAGCAGCCGCGCGGTCGAGGTGTCGAGGGTGCCGCTTTCCGCGCTGGTGCGCACGATCGAGCCGAGCTCCTGCGGGGAGCGCGCCGAGCGCAGCTCCTCCTGCGGCTCGATGCCGAACTTGCGGACCAGCCAGTTCGCGCTGTTGTTCATCAGCGTGATCAGCCAGCGGAACAGCGCCGAGAACCGCGAGTGGTAGCCCATCACGGCCCGCGCGGTCTCCAGCGGCTTGGCCACGGCCAGGTTCTTGGGCGCCATCTCGCCCAGCACCATCGACAGGATCGTGGCCAGCAGCAGCGCGATGACGAGCGAGGCGCCGCCCGCGAAGCCTTCGGACAGTCCGGCGGCGGTGAGCAGCGGGCGGACCAGGTTGCCGATCAGCGGTTCCGCGACGTACCCGGTGACCAGGGTGGTCAGCGTGATCGCGACCTGCGCGCCGGAGAGCTGGAACGACAGCGTCGAATGCGCCTTGCGGACGGTGCGGGCCCGCTTGTCACCGACCTGGCGGACGTGCGCCTCGACGGTGCTGCGCTCGAGCGCGGTGAGGGAGAACTCGGCGGCCACCGCGAGACCGGTGCCGACCGTCAGCAACACGAAGAAAACGACTCCGAGAACGGAGAGGAGCACTTCCATCATCGGCCGTCACGGTCCTGAACCGGGCCGGGGAGGTGCTCGGGAACGCCGGGTTCGCCACCCGGCTTCGTACTGTCACCAGGTGACTGCGCGTCGCGCACGAAAGAAGTCACTCCTTGGGAATGGCTGGAAACGTGTGCGCCATGATACCCGAACCGGGCGGCCGGACGAGGGCGTCGGCGCTGGTGAGCGTGTCAGGAGTCGGCCGAGGCGCGCACCCGGTGCCGCCGCACGCTCTCCTCCACGAGGTCGAGCACGGGGCCGAGGTCGTCGGCGGGCAGGCCCATCGCCAGGTGCGACACCAGGCCCTCCAGGACCAGCTCCAGGTAGGCGGTGAGCACGTCCACGTCAACGTCGTCGCGGAGGTTGCCGGCCTGGCGCTGCCACAGCAGGCGCTGCCGGGTGGCGGCGGTCAGCTGCTGTGAGCGCTCGGCCCAGCGGCCGCGGAACTCCGGGTCGGTGCGCAGCCGCCGGGAGACCTCCAGCCGCGTGCCCAGCCAGTCCGCGGGGTGGTCGCTGCCCTCGGCGAGCAGTTCGCGCATCACCTGCACCAGGCCCTGCTGCGCGACCACGTCGGCCATCCGGGCCGCGTCCTCCTCCGCGAGGGCGAGGAAGAGCGACTCCTTGTCGCGGAAGTGGTGGAAGATCGCGCCGCGGGACAGCCCGGTCGCTTCCTCCAGCCTGCGCACCGTGGCACCCTCGTACCCGTACCGGGCGAAGCAGACACGGGATCCGTCGAGGATCTGGCGCCTGCGCGCTTCGAGGTGGTCCTGGCTGACCCGGGGCATGGCTAGATCCTGACACCGCGAGCCCGGCTTTCGCAAACCGTACGTACTTACTGCAATCCTTACGGATGTCTTGCCGGTAGCCGGGAACGGCCCCGGTCAACCCTGAAAATTGTCGGTGCCCGCGTGTAGCGTCCGAAAGCGAGTGATCCCCGGCGATTGGACACGACATGACAGCGGTCCGGCCCACGTCACCCGCCCCCGGCGGGGCGGTGGCGGCGAAGGTGGTCTCCGACCGCGCCGAGGGCGAGGCGTACGTGGCGTCCGTGTGCTTCAAGCACGGGCCACCGCGCCTGCTCGGCGTGGAGCTCGAGTACACCGTGCACTACGCGCAAGACCCGCGAAGACCACTCGACCGTGCAGATCTCGCCCGTGCGCTCGGCCCGCACGCCCCGCGCACCCTCAGTCCCGAGAGCCCGGCCAGGCCATTGCCCGCCGGCTCGCCCCTGACTCTCGAACCCGGCGGCCAGGTGGAGATCTCCGCCCTGCCCCAGGCCTCGCTCCGCGAGCTCGCCGACGCGGTGGCCGCCGATCTGGCTCACCTCACCGAACTGCTCGCCCGCCACGGGTTCGTCCTGCGCGACGACGGCATCGACGCCCACCGCGCCCCGGCCCGGCTGCTGGACACCCCCCGCTACGCCGCGATGGAACGCCGGTTCGCCCCGATGGGCGACGGCGGCGTCACGATGATGTGCAGCACCGCCGGCCTGCAGGTCTGCGTCGACGCCGGGGAGGTCGATTCGTTCGCCGCCAGGTGGGCCGCCGTCCACGCCCTCGGCCCGCCACTGCTCGCGTTGTTCGCCAACTCCCGGAGGCACGCGGGGCGGGACACCGGCGCGGCGTCGGCCCGCTGGCTCGCGGTGATGGCCACCGAGGCGTGCCGGACCGCGGCCGCCGCGTGCGGCCCGGACCCGGCGGCGAGCTGGTCGCGCCGCATCATGGACACCCCGCTGCTGGTGGTGCGGCGGGGCGAGGGGCCGTGGGACGCGCCGGACGGCCTCACCTTCGCCGACTGGGCCGCCGGCCGCGGCGCGGGGCGGGTCCTGCGGCGGCCGACCGTGGCCGATCTGGACTACCACCTGACCACGATGTTCACCCCGGTGCGGCCGCACGGCTACCTGGAGGTCCGCTACCTCGACGCCCAGCCGCGGGACCGTTGGCTGCACCCGGTCGCGTTGCTGACCGCACTGCTCGACCGTCCCTCCACAGTGGACCGGGTGCGCGAGGTGTGCGCGCCCGTCGACGGCGAGTGGGAGCGCGCCGCGCGCGCCGGGATGGCCGACCCGCGGATAGCGGCGGTGGCGCGCGAGGTCGCCGACCTCGGGTGCGCCGAGCTGGCCCGCACCGACCTGACCGAGGAGACCGTCAACCGGATCAGCGAAGGCGTGCAGCGGCTCGCGCACGCCGGGGAGGGGACGAAATGACCGGCGTGCCGCCGTTGACCGAGGCGCCGAACCCGGTGCGTGAACTGTCCGAAGAGGCTCTGCGTTCCCGCGCGGCCGCCGCGCTGGAGCGGGCGCGGGCCCGCAGCACGGCGCTGACCGCCGCGGTGGACGACGACGACCTCGTCCGCCAGCACTCGAAGCTGATGTCGCCGCTGGTGTGGGACCTCGCGCACATCGGCAGCCAGGAAGAGCTGTGGCTGGTGCGGGACGTGGGCGGCCGGGAGCCGCTGCGGCCCGACATCGACGACCTCTACGACGCGTTCCAGCACCCGCGCGCCACCCGGCCGTCGCTGCCGCTGCTGGGGCCGGCCGAGGCGCGCGCCTACGTCGCCGAGGTGCGGGCCAAGGCGTTCGACGTGCTGGAAAGCGCGCCGATGACCGGCCGCCCGCTCACCGAGGCCGGGTTCGCCTTCGGCATGATCACCCAGCACGAGCAGCAGCACGACGAGACCATGCTGGCCACCCACCAGCTGCGCAAGGGCGATCCGGTGCTGCACGCGCCCGCGCCGCCGCCCGCACGATCGGGGCCACTGCCGGGCGAGGTCCTCGTCCCGGCCGGCCCGTTCGTCATGGGCACGTCGCTGGAGCCGTGGGCGCTGGACAACGAGCGCCCGGCCCACGCGGTCGACGTGGCCGCGTTCTACCTGGACACCGTGCCGGTGACCAACGGCGCGTACGTGGAGTTCCTCGAAGACGGCGGCTACGACCGGCGTGAGCTGTGGAGCGCGGCGGGCTGGGATTACCGCACCGAGCACGACATCACCGCGCCGCGGTTCTGGCGCCGCGAGCCGGACGGCTGGTGGCGGGTCCGCTTCGGCGTGCACGAGCCGGTGCCCGCCGACCAGCCGGTGGTGCACGTGTCCTACTACGAGGCCGAGGCGTACGCCAGGTGGGCGGGCAAGCGGCTGCCCACCGAGGCGGAGTGGGAGAAGGCCGCCCGGTTCGACCCGGCGACGGGGGAGTCCCGGCGGTACCCGTGGGGCAACGACGATCCCACGCCGGAGCACGCGAACCTGGGCCAGCGGCACCTCTCGCCCGCCCCTGCCGGCGCGTACCCGAAGGGCGCCTCGGCGCTCGGCGTGCACCAGCTGATCGGCGACGTGTGGGAGTGGACGAGCACCGACTTCGCCGGCTACCCGGGCTTCCGCGCGTTCCCGTACCGGGAGTACTCGGAGGTGTTCTTCGGGCCCGAGTACAAGGTGCTGCGCGGCGGTTCGTTCGGCACCGACGCGGCGGCCGTGCGCGGCACGTTCCGCAACTGGGACTACCCGATCCGGCGGCAGATCTTCGCCGGGTTCCGTTGCGCGCGGGACGCCGCGCCGGGCGAGCGGGCCTGACGGTGTGCCGCCACCTGGGTTACCTCGGCCCGCCGCGCTCGCCGGCGGAGCCGGTGTTCGACGCGCCGCACTCGCTGCTGCGGCAGACCTACGCGCCGCGGGACATGCGCGGCGGCGGCGTGGTCAACGCCGACGGGTTCGGGCTGGGCTGGTTCGGCGACGGCCCCGAGCCGGTGCGGTACCGGCGCCCGGTTCCACTGTGGAGCGACCAGGACCTGCCGCGGCTGGCGCGGTCGGTCCACAGTGGAGCGTTCGTCGCCGCGGTGCGCAACGGCACCACCGGGATGCCGTCCGGGGAGGGCGCGTGCGCGCCCTTCACCGGCGGCCGGTGGTTGTTCAGCCACAACGGGATGGTGCGCGGGTGGCCGGACAGCCTCGCCGCGCTGGCCGGGAAGCTGCCGGTCACCGACCTGATGACCCTGGAGGCGCCCACCGACTCGACGGTGCTGTGGGCGCTGCTGCGGGAGCGGCTGGAAGCGGGGGAGGACCCCGTGGGCGCGGTCGCCGACCTGATCGCCCAGGTCGAGCGCGCCGCGCCGGGGTCGCGGCTGAACTTCCTGCTCACCGACGGCGCCGTCCTCGTCGGCACCGCCTGGACCCACGCCCTGTCGGTGCGGGTCGAGGGCGAGGCCGTCCTCTTCGCGTCCGAACCGCTCGACGACGCGCCCGGCTGGTCGGAGGTGCCCGACCGGCACCTCGTCGCGGCCCGGCACGGCGCCGTCGAAGTCATTCCCCTCAACGCCGATCGGAGTGTTCCCTGATGACCGAGTCCGAACTGGACATCCACCGCAGCGCCACCGAGATCGCCGAGGCGCTGCGCGCGGACGTGCGGGAGGGGCTGTCGGCCGAGCAGAAGTGGCTGCCGTCCAAGTGGTTCTACGACGCGGCGGGCAGCCGGTTGTTCGAGGACATCACCGCGCTGCCCGAGTACTACCCGACGCGGGCCGAACGCGAGGTGCTGGCGCGGGAGGCCGCCGGCATCGCGAAGATCACCGGCGCGCACACGCTGGTCGAACTCGGTTCGGGGTCGAGCGAGAAGACCCGGCTGCTGCTCGACGGGCTGCGCGACCACGGCAGTCTCCGGACGTTCGTGCCGCTGGACGTGTCGGAGGCCGCGCTGGCCGAGGCGGTGGAGGCGATCCAGGCCGGCTACCCGGGGCTCGACGTGCGTGGCGTGGTCGGCGACTTCACCGAGCACCTCGGCCTGCTGCCCGGCGAACCGCCCCGGCTGGTCGCGTTCCTCGGCGGCACGATCGGCAACTTCCTGCCCGCCGACCGCGGCAAGTTCCTGCGCTCGGTGCGGGACGTGCTGGCCGCGGGCGAGTGGTTCCTGCTGGGCACCGACCTGGTCAAGGACCCGGAGACGCTGGTCCGCGCCTACGACGACTCCGCCGGGGTGACGGCGGAGTTCAACCGCAACGTGCTGCGGGTGGTCAACGAGGTGCTGGGCGCGAACTTCGACCCGGACTCCTTCGAGCACGTCGCGCACTGGGACGCTCGGAACGAGTGGATCGAGATGCGGCTGCGCGCCCCGGAGCCGATGCGGGTGTCGATCCCGGGCGCGGGCATGGAGGTCTCGTTCGAGCCGGGCGAGCACATCCGGACGGAGATCTCGGCGAAGTTCCGCCGCGACGGCGTGACCGCGGAACTGGCCGATGCCGGCTTCGAGGTCGAGCACTGGTGGACCGACGCCGCTGGACGGTTCGGGGTGTCCCTGGCCCGCGCGATGAGCTAGGGCGTGTCTGACAAAGATCGCGGTTGGTGGCTGGGATGCTGCTGGTCGTGTCGCGGTTTCAGATGCTCTCGGATGAGCAGTGGGCGTTGAT
>NZ_JBEXTX010000185.1:0-9592 GCF_040614175.1 Amycolatopsis sp. NPDC006131 | reverse complement strand
GAAGCCACCCAACGGGGCAAGAACCCATCAGCCACACCCCATCGCCCTGGGCATCCAGAACATCCCGTCCTGAACATCAACAATCTTATGGAGAATTCATGAACCCGTGGGACGTGACTTCACCTTGTACCCCTCGCTGCGTCACCCACCGGCTGCCTGAGATCAGCACACTGCGGACCGTGCGACGGTGGCTGGCGCTGGGCTCGGTCCTCGCCGAGGTGCGGCGGGGGAACCTGCGCCCGCACGCCCGCGGGGTGCTCGACGCCCTCGGCGTCACCCTGGACGCGAACACCGACCTCCTGCGGGTGCCCGCGGGGACCGGCACCCTGATCGTGGCCAACCACGTGTCGTGGCTGGACATCGTCGCGCTGCTGGCCGTCGACCCGGTCGGGTTCCTGGCCAAGCGCGAGGTGCGCTCGTGGCCGGTCATCGGGTCGCTCGCGCAGGCCTGCGGGACCCGGTTCATCGCCCGGCGCGAGCTGCGGGAACTGCCCGGGGTGGTGGCCGGGCTGGCCGACGCGCTCCGCGCCGGCGAGTCGGTCGTCGTGTTCCCCGAGGGCACGACGTGGTGCGGCGGCCAGGGCGGCACGTTCCGGCGCGCCGCGTTCCAGGCCGCCATCGACGCCGGCGCGCCGGTGCGGCCGGTGACCTTCGCCTACTCCCAGGGCGGGCAGCCGAGCACGGTCGCGGCCTTCGTCGGCGACGACGCTCTTCTGCCGTCGCTGAGCCGCGTCGCGCGCGCCCGCGACCTGCGGATCGAGCTGACCGCGCACCCGCCGCTGGAGCCCGCCGGCGACCGGCGCGAGCTGGCCGCGCGAGCCCAGGACGTCGTCCGGTCCATTCGGGTCCGGGCGCATGCTTGACTTCCTGAACCACCTCGGTGAGCTGCTCCAGGGCGCCCTGGGATCGCCCTGGCTGTGGCTGATCGTGTTCGCGGTGGCGGGCCTGGACGCGCTGCTGCCGTTCATGCCGAGCGAGACGACGGTGATCACGGTCGCCGTGCTGCTCGGCACCGACGTGCCGAAGCTGGCGCTCCTCGCGCTGCTCGCGGCCGCCGGAGCGCTCGCCGGCGACTGCCTGTCGCACGCGGTCGGCCGGGGCGCCGCGCCCGCGCTGACGCGGTGGCTGCGCGGCGGGAAGCAGGACCGCTACGAGTGGGCCCGCGGACAGGTCGACCGCAACGCCGGGCTGCTGATCGTGGCCGGCCGGTACATCCCGGGCGGCCGGGTCGCGAGCGGGCTGGCGACGGGCAGCATGGGCGTGCCGTGGGCGCGGTTCATCGCGCTCGACGCGCTGGGCGCCGGGATCTGGGCCGTCTACAGCGTGATCATCGGCGCGATCGGCGGCGCGAGCTTCGACGGGCAGCCCGCCAAGGGGCTGCTGTTGTCCTTCGGCATCGGGTTGATCATGGTCGGTGTCATCGAGGTGGTGCGGCGGTTACGCTCACGGCATGCAGCACGCCGAGTACCTCGCGATGATCGAGGCGCAGTGCCGGGCCCTGCGCGCGGCCGCGGTGCGGACGGGACCGGAGGCGCCGGTGCCGACCTGTCCGAAGTGGACTGTCCAGCGCCTCGTCGACCACTTGGCGAAGGTCCACTCGTGGGTCCGGTCCGCGCTCGCCGATCCCACCGGCGCGAACGTGACCCGCGGGCAGCCGCCCGCCGACTGGACTGAACTGCTGTCCTGGTGGGACGAGCAGCTGCAGGGGATGCTCGCCGGACTCGCCGATCCCGCGGCGCCGGCGTGGCTGCCGTGGACCCGCTACGAGCAGACCACGCGGTCCTGGGCGCGGCGGCAGGCGCACGAGACGGCGATCCACCGGCTGGACGCCGAGCACGCGCTGGCAGGCAGCGCGGAGGCGTCCGCGGTCCCGTCGCTCGTGTTCGACCCGGAGTTCGCCGCGGACGGCGTCGACGAGCTGCTCGCCTGGATGCTGCCGACGCGCGCGAAGTGGGACCAGTTCGACTTGTCCGGCTCGGTGCTCGTGCACGCCGCCGACGCCGGTCGCATGTGGCGGGTCGTGCTGCACCCGGGGCAGCCCGGGACGATCGAGCCGGTGACGGCCGCGTTCGAGGCCGACGTGACGGTCGCGGGCACCGCCGACGCGGTGTACCGGCGCGTGTGGGGGCGGCCCAGCCACGCCTCGGTGACCGGTGACGTGCGTCTCCTGGAGCCCCTGGCCGCGCCGTGACGGGGAGCGGCGGGGAAGATGGGGCCGTGTCCGAACGACGTTATGTGATCACCTTCGGCTGTCCCGACCGCACCGGCATCGTCGCGCGCGTGTCGTCCTTCCTCGCCGACGCGGGCGGCTGGATCGTCGAGGCCGCCTACCACACCGACCCGGACACCGGCTGGTTCTTCACCCGCCAGGAGGTCAGGGCGGACTCGCTGCCGTTCGGTGTGGACGAACTGCGGTCGCGCTTCGCCGAGGTGGCGACGTCGCTGTCGGCCGAGTCGAACTGGCGGGTCGAGGACACCTCCGAGCGCCGCCGCGTGGTGATCCTGGTGTCCAAGGAGGGGCACTGCCTGTACGACATCCTGGGCCGGGTCGCCGCCGGTGAGCTGGACGTCGACGTGCGGGCGGTGATCGGCAACCACGACAACCTCGCGGACATCACGCGGGCGCACGGCATCCCGTTCCACCACGTGCCCTTCCCCGCCGGCGACAAGGCGGAGGCGTTCGCCGAGGTGCGCAAACTGGTCGACGAGCACGACCCGCACGCCGTCGTGCTCGCGCGGTTCATGCAGATCCTGCCGCCGGAGCTGTGCCAGGCGTGGTCCGGCCGGGCGATCAACATCCACCACAGCTTCCTGCCGTCGTTCATCGGCGCGCGGCCCTACCACCAGGCGCACCGCCGCGGCGTGAAACTGGTCGGCGCGACGTGCCACTACGTGACCGCCGACCTGGACGCCGGGCCGATCATCGAGCAGGACGTGATCCGCGTCGACCACGGCGACACCGTGCCCGACCTGGTGCGCAAGGGCCGGGACATCGAGAAGATCACGCTCGCCCGCGGCCTGCGGTGGCACCTGGAGAGCCGCGTGCTGGTGCACGGCAACCGCACGGTGGTGTTCTAGGCCGCGAGCACCGCGCCCGCGATCAGCAGCGTGTAGACACCGACGGCGGCCTGGATCGCCTTGGTGCGGCGGCGTTCCGGCGCGTGCCGCAGCAGCCAGGCCAGCCCGGGGACCACGAGGACCGCGTGCATCGTGACCGCGTGCACGAGCTTGAGCGAACCCGCGGTCGTGTAGGCGAGCTGCGGTTGTCCGCCGCGGGCGAGGGTGACGCCGTCGGCGATCATGATTGCGCCGACCACCATGGCCGCGAACAGCACGACGAGCCCGAACCGCAGGGCAAGCGTCATGCTCGGGCTGAGGTTCGTCGTCCGCCAGGCCGCCACGGCGAAGGCCGACACGGTCACGATGATCACCGCGCCGCCCGCGGCGAGGCTGTAGGAGACGGCGGTGTCGAAGCCGGTCTCGAAGTTGAAGTGCGACGGCACCCCGCGCCAGACCTGCAGCGTCACCAGGGCGACCTCGGCGACGCTCACCGCGGTGAGCGCGCCGAGCAGCGGGGTGCGGCGGCGGACCTGGAGGAAGCTCGTCGCCCAGGCGACGCTGGCCAGGGTGAGGCCGAAGGACAGGCCGAACGTCATGGCCTTGCGGTACGACAGCGGCCCCTCCCACGTGGTGCCGCTCGCCACTAGGCCACCAGGTGCACGAGGCCGCTGGTGAACAGGACGGCGGCCACCACGTAGGCCACGCGCTCGACTGGCCGGGCGCGGGTCCAGAGGCTTTCGCGAAGTGCGAGGGTCATGCCGACGATGGTCGGCGTTCGGAGCTCTCGCGGCGTCTGCCTGGCAGCGTCTCTTCGCCGTACGTCGGCGGGCGTATCAGACGCGCACGAGCATCTTGCCGGTGTTGGCGCCCGCGAGGAGGTCCAGGAAGGCCTGCGGAGCGTTGCGAAGCCCCTCGACGATCGTCTCCTCGTACTTGATCTCGCCGGAGCGCACCAGCGGCGCGACCTCCTCGAAGAACTTCGCCTGCAGGTCGTAGTGGTCGCCCACCAGGAACCCGCGGATGTCCAGCCGCTTGCCGATGATCTGGCCCAGGTTCCGCGGCGCGGCGGGCGGCTCGGTGGCGTTGTAGATCGAGATCATCCCGCACACGGCGATCCGCGCGTGCACGTTCGCCGAGTTGATGGCGGCTTCCAGGTGCTCGCCGCCGACGTTGTCGAAGTAGACGTCAATGCCCTCCGGCGCGGCCTCTTCCAGCTGCTTCGCGACCGGCGCGTCCTTGTAGTTGAACGCGGCGTCGAAGCCCAGGTCCTCGACGAGGTGCCGGACCTTCTCGGCCGATCCGGCGCTGCCGATGACCCGCTTGGCGCCCTTCAGCTTCGCCAGCTGGCCGACGACGGACCCGACCGCACCGGCCGCGCCCGAGACGAACACGGTGTCACCCGGCTGGAACCGCGCGATCTCGGTCAGCCCGGCGTACGCGGTGAGGCCGGTCATGCCGAGCACGCCGAGGTACGCCTCGCGCGGCGCCGCGCCCGCGTCGATCTTGGCCGCCTGCTTCGGGGTGACCACGGCGTGGGAACGCCAGCCGAAGCCGTGCAGCACCAGGTCGCCCGGCCGCAGGGCGTCGGTGTTCGACTCGACGACCTCACCGACCGCGCCGCCCAGCATCACCTTGCCGACCTCGTACGGCGGCGCGTACGACTTGGCCGAGCTCATCCGGCCGCGCATGTACGGGTCGACGCTGATCTCCAGGTTGCGGACCAGGGCCTCGCCCTCGCCGGGCCGCGGCACCTCGACGTCGACCACGTCGAAGTTGTCCAGCGTCGGCGCGCCGTGCGGACGGGAGGCGAGCCGGATCTCGGTCGCGGTGGTGCTCATCATGCGCTCCAGTGGGTGTCGGAAGTGTGTCTCCAGGGCTGCCAACACACTAACCGGGGCGCTGATTCCGCTTTGTGGCTGAGGCTACAGCCACCGCACCGAGCGGCGCGGCTAGACGAGCTCGGCGAGCTTGCCCAGCACCCCGTCGTAGATCCGGCGGAGCCCGGCCGGCGCGAAGGTCTTCTCGAAGAAGCCCCCGATGCCGCCCGCGCCCTGCCAGGTGGTCTCGATCCGGACGGTGCTGCGCTCGCCCGCGGGCCGCACCGTCCAGGTCGTGACCATGCTGGAGTTGGCGTCCGTCTCGACGAGGGTGCCCGCTTCCGGCTCGGACACACTCGCCGCGACGTCCCGCACCCGCTTGGAGGTGGCCTGCAGCTTCCACTTCGCCTTCGTGCCGGCGCCGGTGCCGCCCTCGACCACCTCGTAGTCGCGGTAGTGCTCGGTCAGGATCTTGGGCCGGGTCTCGGCGTAGTCCGCGACCAGCGCCCGCACCTTGTCGGCCGGTGCGTCGATCGTCCGTTCCGCGCTTGCGGTGACCTTCGCCATAACCCCTCCTGATCTGCTCGAACGCTGTCGCCCGCGACTCTATCGATCAGAGGAGGCCCTGCTGCGACAGCCAGTCCTTGGCGACGTCCGCCACCTGGTCGCCGTCCTCGTCGACCTGCTTGTTCAGGTCACGCAGCTGGTCGGTGGTCAGCTTCGCGCTCACCGCGTTGACCGCCGCGGCGAAGTCGGGGCCGCGCTCGTCGAGCACCTTCTGGTTCACCGCGGGCACGATGTTCTCGGTCGCGACGATCTTCTGGTCGTCCTCCAGCGCGGTGAAGTCGGGGTTGCCGACCAGGGGGTTCACCGAGTCGAGCGGGATCACCGTGACCGCGCCCGAGCGCAGCTGCTCGACCCGCGGGCCGGACTCCTGGATGCTCGAGAACGTGACGTTCAGCTTGTAGACGTCACGGAAGCCGATGAAGCAGTTGGCCCTGGTGCCGCACTCCGGCGGGCCGCCCAGCACGACCTTGTCCAGCTTCTTCAGGTCGCTGATCGTCCGCAGGCCCTGCTGCTGCGCGAGGTCGGACTTCACCACGTAGGTGTTCTTGTTCTCGGCAGGCGCGTAGTCCAGCAGCCCGACGCCGGACGGCTTGAACAGCTCGGCGAGCTTCGCATGCTCGGACGCCGCGTCGTTCGGCGCCTGCTCGTTGAACCCGGAGCTGATCGCCGCGCCCTGGTACTCGGGGATGAACTGCAGCTCGCCCGACTTCAGCGACGGGTACACCAGCTCCCGCGAGCCGATGTTGAACTTCCGCTGGACCGGGTAGCCCTTCGCCTCCAGCGCCTGCGCGTACACCTCCGCCAGGATCTGGCTGTCCGTGAAGTTGAACGACGCCACCACGATCGGCGCGCCGCCCTTGCCCGGCGCGGCCGTGCCGCCGTCGTCCCCGCCGCCGCAGGCCGTGAGCCCGAGGACCGCCACCGCGAGAATCCCGGCCGCCCGCAGGCTCCGTGTCCACCGCATACCTGTTCACCCTCCCAGTGCTGTTCGTCGCCAGCGACCCTATCCGCGGGCACCGACAGAAACCACATAGTGAGATCGTCCGCCCGTCAGTGTCGGTCACCGCCCGTATGCTCGCCCAGTGAGCGAGTACGTGCTGGCCGCGACCGACCGGCCGCTGTTCGAGTGGCGCTGGGTGGAGCGCAACGCGGACGAGATCGCGCAGCGCCTCGGCGAGCACCTGGCGCTGACGGCGGCCGCGCTCGCGATCGGGCTCGTCGTGTCGGTCGCGCTGGCCGTGTTGTCGCTGCGCTGGCGCTGGTTCTACGCGGTCGCGCTGGGCGCGGCAGGCGCGCTGTACGTGATCCCGAGCCTGGGGGCGTTCGCGCTGCTGGTGCCGTTCTTCGGGCTGTCGTTCACCACGGCCGTGATCCCGCTGGCCACGTACACGCTGCTGATCCTGCTGCGCAACATCGTGACCGGCATCCAGCAGGTGCCCGCGGAGGTCCGGGAGGCCGCGATCGGCATGGGCTTCACGCGGCTGCGCCTGTTGCTGCAGGTCGAGTTCCCGCTGGCGCTGCCGGTGGTGATCGCCGGGCTGCGGGTCGCGGCCGTGACGACGATCGGGCTGGTCACGGTCACCGCGATGCTCGGCATGGGCGGGCTGGGCTTCTTCATCCGTCAGGGCATCCAGACGACCACGCCGAACCCGACGGCGATCATCGTCGGGATCGGGTTGTCGATCGTGCTGGCGGTGCTGGTGGACGCGCTGTTGTGGCTGAGCGAGCGGGCGCTGGCCCCGTGGGCGCGGAAGGCGGGGCGGGCGTGAACGCGTTCGAGCAGGCGCTGGACTGGCTGGGGCAGCCGGGCCGGTGGAGCTGGACCGACCCGGCCGGCATCCCGTACCGCACGCTGGAGCACCTGGGCTTTTCGGCGTTGTCGCTGGTCATCGCGGCCGCGCTGGCGGTGCCGCCGGCGCTGGTGCTGGCGCACTACCGCCGGGGCGCGTTCCTGGCCAGCAGCGCGGTGAACATCGGCCGCGCCATCCCGAGCTTCGGGTTGATCATCCTGTTCTGGTACCTGGCGAGCCGGTGGGAGGTGAACACGTCGTTCTGGCCACTGCTGCTCGCGCTGGTGGCGCTGGCCCTGCCGCCGTTGTTCACCAACACCTACGCCGGGGTGGTGTCGCTGGAGCCGGAGGCGGTGGACGCGGCGCGCGGCATCGGGCACACCGAGGGACAGATCGTGCTGCGCATCGAGCTGCCGCTGGCGTTGCCGGTGATCCTCGCGGGCGCGCGGGTGGCGTTCCTGCAGCTGGTGGCGACGGTCGCGATCGGCGCGATCGTCAACGACGGTGGCGGGCTGGGCCGGTTCATCGTGGACGGGTTCGCGCAGGGCGCGGGCGGTTACGGCGAGATCCTGGCTGGCGGGCTGGCCGTCATCGTGCTGGCCCTGGTGTGCGAGGGCGTGTTCGCGCTGCTGGAGCGGTTCGCCGTGCCGCGGGGCCTGACGTTGTCGCGCCGGGCGACGATGTCTACGCGACCGGTTTAGCCAGGCCGTCGATCACCTCGGCGCCGGGCAGCGATGCGAGCAGGTCGCCGGTGACCAGGAGTTTCCCGCCGCGGATGCCGCTGCCGATGACGAGTTCCGGCGAGTCGGCGACGGCCTTGTCGACGAGGATCGGCCAGTCCGCGGGCAGCCCGACGGGCGTGATGCCGCCGTAGGCCATGCCGGTGAGGGCGACGGCCTCGTCCATCGGTGCGAAGGACGCTTTGCGCACGTCCAGGCGGCGCTTGATGACGCCGTTGACGTCGGCGCGCGTGGTGGCGAGCACGAGCGCGGCGGCGAACCGGACCTCGCCGGCGCGCTTCCCGGCGACGACGACGCAGTTGGCGGAGGCGTTCAGTGGTGAGCCGTAGGCCTCGCAGAACGCGGCGGTGTCGGCGAGTTCGGGGTCGATCTCGACGGCGCCGACGCTGTCGGGGTCGAGGGCGGCCAGTGCTTTGGCGACGGGCTCGGCGAGCAGGTCGGTGCGTTCGGCGGCCGGGTGGACGGTCAGCGTCCCGGCGATGCTCCAGGTCCTCACGCCGCCAGGATAGGGAATCGCCGGTTCACCAGTTCTTGCCGCCGCGCTGAACCTCGATCAGCCGCGGCCGCACGTCGACGAGGTAGACGAGGACGGCGACGATGCCGGCCAGCCAGAAGAGCGTGCCGGCCCCACCGAAGCCGAACAGCCCCATCGCGGCCGTGCTCGCGCCGGTGATGGCGAGCCAGATGGGCTTGGTCTTGCGGTCCGCGGCGTGGTAGGCGTCCGCGCGCTGGAGAAGGGCGTGCACGAACGCGCCGAGGCCCACCAGCGTGCCGGCCCAGCTGATGACCTGCATGATCCAGTACGCGATGAACGGCACGTCCCTAGCCTACGTCCCTTCGCCCCCGCCGTCGGATCCCCGGTGTCCAGAATGCCACGAACGCCCGGGCCCGTCACCGCCGTCCCCGGCGGGCCGCCCATGGCTCACCACGCCGCCGAGCACACCGCACACAGCCAGCGGTTGGCCGAGCACACCCGGCACACCAACGAGTCCACGCACCGCCCAGCCCCGCTAGGCACCCGGACATCACGAGCAGCCCCGCACAACAAACTCGCCCTCGCCCTCGCCCTCGCCCACGCCCCACGCCCCACGCCCCACGGCCCCGGGGCAATCGCCACACAACTTCCCTCCCCTGAACACCCGCCCCCCGGGGCAATCGCCGCACCAACCGTCCCTCCCCGAGCACCCCCACGCCCCGCGGCAACCGCCACACAACTTCCCTCCCCCGAACACCCGCCCCCGAGGCAATCACCGCACGAACCCTCCCTCCCGAGCACCCCCACGCCCCGCGGCAACCCCACACAACTTCCCTCCCCCGAGCACCCGCCCCCGCGGCAATCACCGCACGAACCCTCCCTCCCGAGCACCCCCACGCCCCGCGGCAATCACCGCACAACCTCCCTCCCCCGAACACCCGCTCCCGCGGCAATCACCGCACGAACCCTCCCTCCCGAGCACCCCCACGCCCTGCGGCAATCACCGCACAACCTCCCTCCCCCGAACACCCGCCCCCGTGGCGATCGCCGCACAGCAAACCCTCCCTCCCGAGCACCCACCCCCCGAAGCAATCGCCGCACAACAAAAGCCCACCGGCCGCGCCGAGCGGTGCTCGGCGCGGC
>NZ_JBEXTX010000184.1:7761-9608 GCF_040614175.1 Amycolatopsis sp. NPDC006131 | reverse complement strand
TGGGCCGCCTACCGTGCCGGCCACGCCTGCGTGCGCGAGGCGCTGGACGCTCCGGTGCCCTCGGGGCACGGCTTCCGTTCCGCCCTGCCGCCGCCTCCGTGGGGGCATCCCGACTTCGTTCTCGCCCGTGCGGTGGCCGAGGGCGCGATCAGCGCTGCGGAGGCCGAGCTGATCGGTGCCACCCGGCTGGAGGGGGTGCCGTTGGTGGATGCCGCGGCGCAGCGGGACATGTCGTACCAGGCCGTGAAGAAGGCCCGGCAACGGGCCGAGCGACGCCTCGTCGCCTACCTCCTCGACGACGCTCCCGCTGCGCCGGGCGAGTCCGATCTGGCGACACAGGTGGCCGACACCATGACCATCACCAACGCCATCGGTCATGCAGATTTGTCACGGGGCGTGACCGACCTGCGCAAGAAAAACGGCGCTTCCGTGTCCCCGCGGGACGCGTCTTGCGGAGTTCAGAGGTGCGGGACGAGACCGGCCTCCCGCGCGCACACCACCCCTTTGCCCGAGCAGCCGCAGCGGCGGCCGGGCTCGACTCCGGGAGAGCCGCGATGCGCCTGACCCGAACCCCCAGCCGACCGCGCAGCCGCCACCAGCACGGCGCGCTCTCACCGCGCACCCTTCGATGCCAGCGCGCGCTGCTGCTGGCCGAACTGATCGCGGCCGCCCTGCTGACGTCCGGCGCGACCGCGCACGCCGACACCGTGGTGCTGGCACTCGCCGGCAGCGTCGAGGAGGTCCTCAACAACATCCGCAACTGGCTGATGGGCATCCTCGCCGGGCTGGCGACCGTGTTCCTCACCATCGGCGGTGTCCGGCGCGTCTTCGGCGGCGGTGACCCCGGCGAGCAGGAGAAGGCGAAGGAGGCGTTCAAGGCCGCCGGCATCGGCTACGTGCTGGCCGCGCTCGCCCCGCTGGTCGTCGAGGTGCTCAAGGGCATCGTGGGGGCCTGAGGCGATGCGCCCCTCGAACAGTCCGGACAAGCGGCAATTCGCGGCACCGCCCACGCAACCCCGCCAATGGTTGACTCGCGGCCGGGCGCTGACCGCCTTGGCGGTGAGCCTTCTCGTTCTGCTCGGCGGCACACTCGCTACCGCGGCGCTCGACCCCGGCTCGTCGATGTCCCCGCCAGCCGCCGCGCAGCCACTGCCGCTTCCGACCGTCGAGCCGTGCGAGCCCGGTTCACCGCTGTGCGACCTGCCCGCGCCGCCCCCGACACCGTCACTGCCCGAGGTGCCGCTCCCGCTGCCAACCGGCACGCCGACTTCGGTCACGTGCTTCCCCGGTTCCCTGCAGGGCGACTGCCTTCCCTCCTCGACCGCCCCGCCGTGCACCGGGGAGGGCTGCATCCCGCAACCGGGCACCACCACGCCGTCCCCCGCGCCGGGTGGTGAGCAGCCCAGTCCGGGCGAGGACAGCAGTGACGAGTGCGGCCTGACGAACATCGGCGCCTGCATCACCGAGGTGATCGACGGGTTCTTCCGCGGCATCGTCGAGAGCGCACTGAACCCGCTGCTGGACCTGCTGTCGAAGACGCTGCTGACCACGCCGACGCCGGACTCGCTGCCGCGGGTCGGTGAGCTGTGGGACAACTCCTGGCAGATCCTGCTCGTCTCCTACGGCCTGCTGATCCTCATCGCGGGCGTCATCGTGATGAGCTACCAAACAGTCCAGACCCGCCACTCCGCGCTGGAGATCGCACCGCGCCTCGTGGTGGGGTTCCTGGCCGGCGCGCTGAGCCTGTGGGTGGCCACCAAGGGCGTCCAGATCGCCAACGCCCTCGTCGCCGCGATCATGGGCGGCGGCCTCGACGCGAACACGGCCGGCGCGGCCCTGCGCGACCT
>NZ_JBEXTX010000184.1:0-7662 GCF_040614175.1 Amycolatopsis sp. NPDC006131 | reverse complement strand
GGCCACCAAGGGCGTCCAGATCGCCAACGCCCTCGTCGCCGCGATCATGGGCGGCGGCCTCGACGCGAACACGGCCGGCGCGGCCCTGCGCGACCTCGTCATGAACTCGCTCAACGGTGGCCGGTGGATCATCTTCATCGGCCTCGTCCTGGCCGGGCTGCTCGTCGCGCTGCTGGTGACGTACGTCGTGCGGGTCGCCTTGACCATCATCCTCATCGTCGGCGCGCCGCTCGCGTTGATGTTCCACGCCCTGCCGCAGACCGAGGGCATCGCCTACTGGTGGTGGAAGGCCTACGGCGGCTGCCTTGCGATCCAGCTCGGTCAGAGCTTGACGCTGATCACCGCGCTGAAAGTGTTCCTCACCCCCGGCGGGTTCACGATCTTCGGCCCCACCACGTCCGGGCTGATCAACCTGCTGGTCGCGCTCGCGTTGATGTACATCCTGTTCAAGATCCCGTTCTGGATCCTGGGCTCGATCCGCGGCGGAGGCGGCCGCAGCTTCATCGGCTCCCTGATCAAGGGGTTCCTCGCCTACAAGACGTTCGGGCTCCTGGGTGGCCGCGGTGGCAACGCCGGACAGGCAGCCCGCACACCCCGGCTCGGCGGCCCGTCCCGGTCCTCTGCCGAACCGCGGACCACAGCGAGCGGGCAGTACGTGCTGCCGCTGCCCGGCCTTCGCCGGACCCGCCCGAAACCGAAGCCTGCACCGCCGACTGAGCCGACGAAGTCCCGCAAGGTGGGTCGTCAGCTGGCGCTGCCGCTGGGTGATGACTGGCCGGAGAACAAGCCGGTGCTCGGCCCGAACGGGCAGTACCGCCTGCCCATCGACGTCCCGCGGGCTACGACATCAGCCGCACCGACAGGCGGCGCGACACCGAGCGGCCGCCGCACGCCCCGCAGGCGCAGCGGCAGGCAACTGGAGCTGCCGTTCGACCCGTACCAGGGCAACCGCCCGCTCCGGTCCGGCCAGTACCCGCTGCCGCTCGACGGCCTGCACAGGGTGCCTCGTCCTGCGAGCCCTCCACCATCCCCGGCGCCGCGACCGACCAGCCGCCGGGTTGTCCAGCCGCCGCTGCCCTTCGACCCCTACCAAGGCATCCGCCCGACCCGCGGCGGCCAGTACCCGCTGCCGCTGGACGGCCTCACCCGAGCGCCCGCCAAGCCCGCCCCACCGCCATCAGCGGCACGGCCGAAGCCGCCTGCTGGGCGGCAGCTGCGGCTCCCGCTGGACCTGCCCAAGCCCGCCAAGTCGCCGCCGCGCCCGCCCGTCAACCCAGTCACGCAGGCCGTGCGGCGGCGCAAGCCAGGAGGTAACTCGTCATGACCGAACCGGTTCGCATCCCCGCCGACGTCGACATGCAGGATCGCGTCCTCGGACCGCTGACCGCGCGCCAGCTCGCCGTGCTCGCCGCGGCCGGAGCGGCGCTTTATCTAGTCTGGCTCGCCACGCGCGCGTTCCTGCCGATGCCGCTGTTCGTCGCATTCGCGGTTCCGGTCGGCGCGGCATCGGCGATGCTCGCACTGGGCAAGCGAGACGGCGTCCCGCTCGACAAGCTTGTGCTCGCCGCGATCCGGCAGCGACTCGCGCCGCGTCACCGCGTCGCCGCGCCGGAGGGGGTGCGCCCGGCACCGGCGTGGCTCACCGCGAACGTCGATCGGGAGACGAGCCGCCGACATCGTTCGTCTCAGCCCGAGCCGGTCTCACCCTCGGCGCTTCGCCTGCCCGCCGAGGCGGTCACGGAGACGGGCGTTGTCGACCTGGGAGCCGATGGCCTGGCGGTTGTCGCGGTCGCCAGCACCGTGAACTTCGCCCTCCGCACACCGGCCGAGCAGGAGGCGCTGGTCGCGTCGTTCGGCCGCTACCTGCACTCGCTGACGGCCCCGGTTCAGGTGCTGGTGCGCACGGAACGGCTGGACCTCTCGGCGCAGATCGCCGAGTTGCGCGAGCGCGCCGGCGGGCTCCCTCACCCGGCGCTGGAAGCCGCCGCGATCGAGCACGCCGACTACCTGGTGCAGCTCGGGCAAGAGTCCGACCTGCTGCGCCGCCAGGTGCTGCTCGTGCTGCGCGAACCACTCGCCACCACCATTCCGCCGGACGGGCTGGGCGGGCCCGGGCCGCTGGCGATGCTGCGAGCCCGCCGCACCCAGACGGTCGAGCACGTCGACGGCGCAGCACGGCGAGCAGCCGAGTCCCGGTTGGTCCGCCGTCTCACCGAAGCCGTCGAGCTGCTGTCCCCAGCCGGGATCACGGTGACCCCGCTCGACGCGGGCCAGGCCACCGCGGTACTGGCGTCGGCCTGCAACCCCGACAGCCTGCTACCGCCCTCTGCGGCGCTAGCCGGCGCGGACGAGGTCATCACCACCACCGCCTTCGATCTCGCCGAGGACGAGCCCGACCGCTGGCGTGCGGATGCACGTGCAGAGCCCGAGCCCGCCTGGGACGAGGACGACTTCGACTACGAGGACGAGCACGAGGAGCGGTATCAATGAGCCACCACACCCGACACGACCGGGCCGGGTCGGCAGCCGCGGCCTTCACCCCCGACGCGCTCTCGGTGGGCGCGCGGCATCTGGAGGTGGGCGGCGAATGGGTCGCCAGCTTCGCTGTTATCGGCTACCCCCGCGAGGTCCACCCCGGATGGCTCGCCCCGCTGCTGACCTACCCCGGCCGCCTGGACGTCTCCCTGCACGTCGAACCGATCGACCCGGCCACCGCGGCAGCGCGCCTGAAGAAGCAGCTCGCCAAGCTCGAAGCCGGCCGGCGGCACACCGCCGAGCACGGGCGGCTGTTCGACCCGCACGTCGAGGCCGCCACCGAGGACGCCTACGACCTGTCCTCCCGGGTCGCCCGCGGCGAGGGCAAGCTGTTCCGCGTCGGCCTGTACCTGACCATCCACGCCGTCTCCCACAACGCGCTCGCCGACGAAGTCGCGGCGCTGCGATCGCTGTGCGCGAGCCTGCTGCTGGACGCCAAGCACACCACCTACCGCAGCCTCCAAGGCTGGGTCTCGACGCTGCCGTTGGGGCTGGACCTGATCGGCATGCGCCGCACCTTCGACACCGCTGCCTTGTCCGCGGCCTTTCCGTTCACCAGCCCCGACTTGCCCGCACCCGACCCCACGTCCGTCGCGGCGCCGGCCGGGGTGCTCTACGGCTACAACATCGGCTCCCAGGGCCTGGTGCACTGGGACCGCTTCGGCGAGGGGATGCACAACCACAATGCCGTCATCCTCGGCCGCTCCGGCGCCGGCAAGTCCTATCTGGTCAAGCTGGAGCTGCTGCGCTCGCTGTACCGGGGCATCGAGGTCGCCGTGGTCGACCCGGAGGACGAGTACGCCCGGCTGGCGGCCGCCACCGGCGGCACTCACGTCCACCTCGGCGCGCCCAGAGTGCGGCTCAACCCGTTCGACCTGCCCATCCACACCCGTCCCGACGGGCGGCGCACCGCTCCGAAAGACGCCCTCGTCCGGCGCAGCCTGTTCCTGCACACCGTGATCGAGGTCCTCGTCGGCAACGAACTCGCCGCGGCCGAGCGGGCGGCCCTGGACCGGGCGATCGCGGCGACTTACCAGAGCGCGGGCATCACCGCCGACCCCCGAACCTGGACCAGGCCATCCCCGACGCTGCATGCCCTGCGAGACGAGCTCACCCACACGGGCCCAGCCGGCCGGGAGCTCGCCGCTCGCCTGCATCCGTTCGTCGAGGGCGCGTTCAACCAGCTCTTCGACGGGCCCAGCACGGTCAACCCCGAGGGACACCTCGTGGTGTTCAGCCTCCGTGACCTGCCCGACGAGCTGAAAGCGATCGGCACCCTGCTCACCCTCGACGTCATCTGGCGGCGCGTGTCCAACCCGGCGATCCGCCGGCCGCGGATGGTCGCGGTGGACGAGGCCTGGCTGCTCATGCAAGACAAGGCCGGTGCCGATTTCCTCTTCCGCTCGGCCAAAGCCTTCCGCAAGTACTGGGCGGGCCTCACCGTCGCCACCCAGGACGTCGCCGACGTGCTCGGCACCGATCTCGGCAAGGCCGTCGTGGCCAATGCCGCCACCCAGATCCTGCTCCGGCAGGCCCCGCAGGCCATCGACGAGATCGCCCGCACCTTCACCCTCTCCGCCGGAGAACGCCAGTTCCTCCTCGCCGCGGACCGTGGCCAGGGGCTCCTGTCGACCGGGACTCAACGGGTGGCCTTCCAGAGCGTGGCCTCCCCGGCCGAACACCACCTGATCACCAGTGATCCGGCCGAGCTCGCCGATCAGGCTGACGACCACGACGCGGCGTTCGTCGACCTGGTACCGCAGGGCGATGAGGACGAGCACATCGCGCTCGACGCCGCCTAGGGAGGCGTCCTATGTGGAATGTGGAGTCGCCGGCCACGAGTTGGCTGGGGGATTACCTGCGTGACCCTGGTGGTGCCCTGCTCGCGCTGCTGGACCAGCTGCGTGAACTCGCCCTCGCGGTAGGACCGATCGCGCTTCCTGGGCTCGCCGCGCTGACCGCGGTGGTCCTGACCGCCCGGCGGTGGTGGGCTCGGCGATGCCACGAGCGGCTGGTCGCGGACGCACGTCAGGTCACCGTGCTCGCCCCGCCCACCGTCGACCCCGCCGGCGGTGCCGCGCTCTGGTCCAACCTCGTGGGGCTGCTGCGGCCCGCGTGGCGACGCGCGCTCACCGGGCAACCCCACGTTGCCTGCGAGTACGTGTTCTCCGAGGCCGGTGTGGCAATCCGGCTATGGGTGCCCGGCGTGGTTCCGCCGGGCCTCGTTGAGCGCGCTGTCGAGGCCGCCTGGCCCGGCGCACACACTCATGTACGGCCTGCCGAACCGCCGCTGCCCGCACCGCGCGGTGGCCAGCGACGGCTCGTGGTCGGCGGCGAGTTACGGCTCGCGCGGCCGGAAGCGCTCCCGATCCGGACGGCGTTCGAGGCCGACCCGATCCGCGCGTTGATCGGCGCCCCGGTCGGGCTCGCCCGCCACGAACACGCGTGCGTGCAGGTCCTGGCCCGCCCCGGCACCGGTCGCCGCGTTCAGCGCGCCCGCCGTGCCGCCCGCCGAGTCCACACCGGCAGCTCCGCGCGCCTCGTGGGCCGCATGCTCGACGCGATCACCCCGGGCACGTCCTCGTCCCGCCGTCCGGCCGGCTCACGGACCAAAACCGGCGCCCTGCACTCGGACCCACAGACCTCGCTGGAGTACGGGGCGCAGAACCGGGCCATCGTCGCCAAACAGCGCGGCAGCCAGTACGAGACCGTCATCCGCTACGCCGTGGCAACCCTGCTCCCCGCCGACGCCGACACCGATGAGGTCCGCGCGGCTCGAGACGTCGCTCGCGGCCGGGCCCATGCCCTCGCCGCCTCCTTTGCCTCCTACACCGAGCACAACCACTACACCCGGCGCCGCATCCGCCACCCCGGTGAGACGATCGACTCACGGCGGCTCGAACGAGGCGATCTGCTGTCGGTACCGGAGCTGGCCGCGATCGCCCACCTCCCGACCGACGAGGCCATCCCCGGTCTCCAGCGCGCCGGAGCCCGCGCCATCGCCCCGCCCCCTGGCATCGCCGTCCCGGGTCCGGAGGCCAAACCGATCGGGGTCACCGACACCGGCCACGCACGTCCTGTGGCGCTGCGGGTGCCGGACGCCCGGCACCACCTGCACGTGCTCGGCGCGACCGGCTCGGGCAAGTCGACCTTGCTCGGCAGGATGGTCCTGGATGATGCCGAGGCTGGCCGCGGCGTCGTGCTGGTCGACCCGAAGGGTGATCTCGTCACCGACGTCTTGTCCCGCCTGCCCCGCTCGGCGGCCGATCGGGTCGTGCTCTTCGACGCCGACAGCAAGGCCCGCCCGCCGTGCCTGAACCCGCTCGACGGCGGCGACACCGACCTGATGGTGGACAACCTCGTGTCCGTGTTCCGCCGGGTCTACTCGGCATTCTGGGGTCCCCGCACCGACGACGTCATGCGCGCGGCCTGCCTCACCCTCCGGACGCAGGAAGGCGTCGCCACCCTGGCCGACTTGCCCAAGCTGCTGGCCGACGCAGCTTTCCGCAGCCGGGTTACCGCGGGGATCACCGATCCCGTCTTGCGCGGCTTCTGGTCCTGGTACGAGGAACTCACCGACTCCGCCCGCTCCCAGGTCATCAGCCCGCTGATGAACAAGATCCGCGCCTTCCTGCTGCGCCCCTTCGTCCGGAACGCCATCGCCAGCGGGCATTCCACAGTAGACCTGGGCGAGGTGCTCGACGGCGGCATCTGCCTGGTGCGCATCCCGAAAGGCTCACTGGGGGAGGAGACCACCCGGCTGGTCGGGTCGCTGGTCGTCGCGCGCACCTGGCAGGCCATCACCAGCCGAGCCAGAATCCCGCAACGGCAGCGGCGTGACGCGAGCCTGGTCATCGACGAGTGCCACAACTTCCTCAACCTGCCCTACCCGATCGAGGACATGCTCGCCGAGGCCCGCGGATTCCGCACCGCCATGACGCTGGCACACCAACACCTCGGCCAGCTGCCCCGCGAACTCCGCGAAGGCATCTCCACCAACGCCCGCAGCAAGATCTTCTTCAACGCCTCACCCGAGGACGCCCGCGAACTGGCCCGCCACACCACACCCCGGCTCACCGACCACGACCTCGCCCACCTCGGCGCCTACCACGCCGCCGCCCGCCTCGTCCTGCACGGCGAAGAAGCCCAGCCATTCACCCTGCGCACCCAGCCACTCCCGCCCGCCATCCCCGGCCGGGCCCGAGAAATCCGCGCGGCGGCTCGCCGCAGGACCACGCGGCCAGCCGACACCCGCCCGAGCCGCCGACCGTCCGGCACCACGAGTCGTCGCGGCCCAGCCCGAAGCGCAGACCCACGCCGGACCGCCTGAGGTCCGCATCTTCTGATCCGATCAGGAGGACATCACCGTGATCACCAATCCCACCCGCCAGCGCGCCTTACGCGGCCACAAAGCAAGCCGGCCGACGCCTCGCGCCGCCAACACAGCCGAACACCAGGCCGTCCTCGCCTGGCGGCTCACCCCGCGCGACAAGTGGATCATCAGGATGCTGTGGGAGCACCGCGTCCTCACCTCCCACCAGATCACCGCACTCGCGTTTCCCAGCTTCCGCTCCGGACGGATGCGGCTGCGCGAGCTGTGGACCTGGGGCGTGGTCGACCGGTTCCAGCCGTTCGTCACCGTCGGCACGGCACCCATGCACTACGTCTTGGCGCCCGCGGGTGCCACTGTCCTCGCCGCCGAAGAGGGCCTGGACGTGAAAGAGATGGGCTACCGGCACGATCGCGCCTTCGCCGTCGCCCACAGCCTGCGCCTGGCGCACATGGTCGGCGTCAACGAGTGGTTCACTGCCCTGGTCGCCCGAGCCCGGCATCCAGAGCCCGGCGAGCAGGTCGCGCTCACGGCCTGGTGGTCGGAGACCCGCTGCGCCCGTCACTTCGGCGACCTCGTCAAACCCGACGGCTACGGCCGCTGGCAACACGGCGACCAGCGCATCGAGTGGTTCCTTGAATACGACTTCGGCACCGAACCCCTGACCAAACTCGCCGGGAAGCTCGCCGGCTACGCCGCCCTCGCCCAGGCCACGGGCATCACCACACCGCTGCTGATCTGGCTGCCGACCGCCCGGCGCGAGGCCGCCGCCCGCCGACTGCTCACCCACGCGTGGC
>NZ_JBEXTX010000183.1:0-9709 GCF_040614175.1 Amycolatopsis sp. NPDC006131 | reverse complement strand
GGCCGCGCTGGGGCCCGCGGACCGGGTCACGCTGACCCGCGCGACACTCGTCGGCGGTGTCGTCGCGCTGGTCGCCGCCGGGTTGTCCGGGCCGGTGCTGGTCGTGCTGGCGGCGGTCGCGCTCGCGCTGGACGCGGTCGACGGCCGGGTCGCCCGCCGCACCGGGACCGTGTCGCCGCTGGGCGCGCGGTTCGACATGGAGGTGGACGCGTTCCTGATCCTCGTGCTCTGCGTGCCGGTCGCGCTGGCGCTGGGGCCGTGGGTGCTGCTGATCGGCGCGATGCGCTACGCGTTCGTGGCGGCCGGGTGGCTCGCGCCGTGGCTGCGCGGGCCGCTGACGCCGAACCTGGCGCGCAAGGCAATCGCGGCGGCGCAGGGCATCGCGCTGGTCGTGGTGGCCGCCGATGTGCTGCCCCGGCCCGCGGCGGTCGTCGTGGCCGGAGGCGCGCTGGCGGCGCTGGTGTGGTCGTTCGGCCGGGACGTGGGGACGCTGTGGCGGAACCGGTGACCGCGCGCCGGATGGCGGCGGACGTGCTCGCGTGCGTGCTCGTCGTCGCCGCCCTGGTCGTGCCGAACAACCTGGCGCTGTTCGGGCCGGCGACGTTGCTGCGGATCCCGGTGGAGGCGCTGGCCGGCGTCGCGCTGGTGCTGGTCCTGCCGCCGCGCGGACGGCGGATCGTGGCCGCCGTGGCCGGCGCGGTCCTCGGGGTGCTGGTGCTGCTCAAGATCGCCGACATCGGGTTCCACCGCGCGTTCGACCGCCCGTTCAGCCTGGTGTTCGACTGGAGCTTCGCCGGGCCTGCGCTGAGCCTGCTCGGCGGGTTGGCGCGGGTGGCCGCCGTGGCCGGCGCGGTGCTGGCCGCCGTCGCGCTGGTGCTGCTGACGACCTGGGCGGCGATGCGGCTGGCCCGGGTCGCCGCGGACCACCGTGCGGTCTCGGCGCGGGTGGTCGCCGTGCTGGCGGTCGTCTGGAGCGCGGCCGCGCTGACCGGGTTGCCGCTGGCGTCCCGCGCGACCGCCGCGCTGGCCTACCGCGAGGTGCGCGCGGTCGCTTCGGACCTGGCCGACCAGCGGGAGTTCGCCGCCGAGATGGCCGCCGACGCCTTCCGCGACACCCCGCCCGATGAGTTGCTGACCTCGTTGCGGGGCAAGGACTTCCTGCTCACCTTCGTGGAGAGCTACGGCCGGGTCGCGCTGGACGACCCCGGGGTGACCGCGTTGCTCGACTCCGGCGCCGACCGGTTGCGGGCCGCCGGGTTCAGCGCACGCACCGCGTTCCTCACCTCCTCGACCAGCGGCGGGGGCAGCTGGCTCGCGCACTCCACAATGGAGTCCGGGCTGTGGGTGGACAACCAGCAGCGGTACCGCACCTTCGTCGGCAGCGACCGGCTGACCCTGTCCGGCGCGTTCGCGCGGGCGGGCTGGCGCACGGTCAACGTGCAGCCGGAGAACGGCGCGGACTGGCCGGAGGGCGCGGTCTACCGGTTCGGCCGGCTCTACGACGGCCGCAACATCGGCTACCGCGGCCCGAACTTCTCCTACGCGGCGATGCCCGACCAGTTCACGTTGTCCGCGTTCCACCGCAACGAAATGACGCCAGGGCACCCGCCGCTGATGGCGGAACTCGACCTGGTGTCCAGCCACTGGCCGTGGGCGCCGCTGCCGCGGATGGTGGACTGGGGCGCCATCGGCGACGGCTCGACGTTCACGCACACCGGCCCGTCGGTGGACGAGGTGTGGTCCGATCCGGCGCGCGTGCGGGCCGCCTACGGCGACGCCGTCGAGTACTCGCTGTCCGCGCTGATCTCGTATGTGGAGACCTTCGGCGACGACGACCTGGTGCTGGTGTTCCTCGGCGACCACCAGCCGAACACCTCGGTCACCGGCGAGGGCGCGAGCCGCGACGTGCCGGTGACGCTGGTGGCGCGCGACCCGGCCGTGCTGGACCGCATCACCGGCTGGGGCTGGCAGGACGGGCTCCGCCCGGCCCCGGACGCGCCGGTCTGGCCGATGAGCGCGTTCCGGGACCGGTTCCTGACCGCCTTCGGGCCGTGAGCCTGCGGGGTCGCGGTCAGTGCGGCGCGGGCGCGGGTTCCAGCAGCAGCACCGGGATCCGCCGTTCCGTCGACTCCTGGTACTTCGCGTACTGCGGGAACACCTCGACCGCGCGCTGCCACCACACCTCGCGTTCCTCGCCCTCCGCCTCGCGCGCGATCATGTCGAACACCTGCTCACCGTCGCGCACCTCGACCCGCGGATCGGCCAGGGCGTTGAGGTACCAGACCGGGTTCTTCGGCGCCCCGCCCAGCGACGCGACGGCCGCGTAGACCCCGTCGTGCTCGACGCGCATCAGCGGCGCCTTGCGCAGCTTCCCGGACTTCCGGCCGATCGTCGTCAGCACGATCACCCGCATCCCGTGCATCGCGACGCCCTGCGTGCCGCCCGAGCTCTCGATCTGCTCGACCTGGTTGCGGGACATGGTCATCGTGCCGGGCTCGTACTCGCCTGTCAGCGGCATCCGCGGGGTCCTTCCGGTCAAGATCGGTTTCCGCTGGCAACGCGATCACGGCCGGAGTGATTCCCGGATCGCCGGTTCGGACAGCACCTCGTGCATGAATTCGGTCAGCCAATGCTGCGCCGGGGTGCGGGCGTGCCCGTGCCGCGCGTACACCGAGACCTGCGCGGGCTCGATGTCGAACGGCAGCTCCAGCAGCCGCACGCGGTGGTCGGCCGCGAAGACGTCCGCCACCAGCCGCGGGACCATCGCGAACAGTTCGCTGTCCTGCACCAGGTACGGCAGCGTGGAGAACCGGGTCACCTCCAGCACCACCCGGTCCAGCAGGCCCCGCGCCTCCAGCGCCCGGCGCGGGCCGTGGTGCCCGGTGGGACCGAACACCGCGATGTGCTGCTCCCGCGTCAGGTCGGCGAGCGTCACCGAAGCGCCGCGCAACCTCGGGTGGTCGGCGGCGACCATGCCGACGTAGCCCTCGGCGAACAGCGGGATGCGCGCCACCCGCTGCGAGCTGATCAGCGGCGACGCCACGAACGCGTCGATCTCGCCGCGGCCGAGCTGGTCCACCGCGCTGTCCACGTCCAGCGGCCGCACGGTCAGCGTGACCCCGGGCGCCCGCGACGGCAGCGCCGCCATCAGCCGGGGGAGCAGCGACACCTCGCCGAGGTCCGACAGGCACAGCGTGAACCGGGCGCGCGCCGTCGCCGGGTCGAAGGTGTGCGCGCCGCTCAGCGTGGACTCGATCTCGGCCAGCGCGTGGTGCAGCGACGGGTACAGGGCCTGCGCGGTGGTGGTCGGGGCCAGGCCGCCGCCGGTGCGGCGGAACAGCTCGTCGGAGAAGCGGCGGCGCAGCTTCTGCAGGCTGTAGCTCACCGTCGGCTGGGTGACGTGCAGGGACTCCGCGGTCGCCGTCACGCTGCGCGTCTCGTAGAGCAGCACGAACGTCCGCACGAGGTTGAGGTCGAAGTCCCGCATCATCGATCCTGTCTATGAGGGCGGTCGGCAACATTGATTGGAGCACGGCCGGATGATCTGCCACCCTCGGGGCAACCCCCAGTGCCGAGGAGGACACCGCGCATGCCGACAGTCCGGAAGGTCGCCCACGAGTTCCTGGAACGCCGTGGCCTCACCACGATCTTCGGCAACCCCGGCTCCAACGAGCTGCCGTTCCTGGCCGGACTGCCCGACGGCTTCACCTACGTCCTCGGCCTGCACGAGGGCGTGGTGGTCGGGATGGCCGACGGGTACGCCCAGGCCGCCGGCCGCCCGGTGCTGGTCAACCTGCACGCCGCCGCCGGCTCGGGCAACGCGATGGGCGCCCTCACCAACGCCGTCTACTCCCGCACACCGCTGGTCCTCACCGCGGGCCAGCAGGTCCGCTCGGCGATCGGGCTGGAGGCGATGCTCGCCAACGTCGACGCCACCCAGCTGATGCGCCCGCTGGTCGGCTGGTCCGGCGAGCCCAGCTGCCCCGGCGACGTGCCGCGTTCGCTGGCGCAGGCCGTGTTCGAGGCCGAACTGCAGCGCCGCCCCACCTACCTGTCGGTGCCCTACGACGACTGGGCCGCCGAGATCGACGACAACCCGGTTCTCGACCGCACGGTCCGCCGCGGCCTGTCGCCGGACGCGGGCCAGCTCGACGACCTCGCCCGGCGGATCGACGCCGCGCGCAACCCGGTGCTGGTGCTCGGCGGCGACATCGACGCACTCGGGCTCTTCGACCGCGCGGTGGCCTTCGCCGAGCACCGCGCCCTGCCGGTGTGGGTGGCGCCGTCGCCGCACCGGCTGCCGTTCCCCAACCGGCACCCGTTGTTCCGCGGCGTCCTGCCCGCCGGGATCGGCTCGGTGTCGGCCGAACTCGACGGCCACGACCTGGTCCTCGTGCTGGGCGCGCCGGTGTTCCGCTACCACCAGCACGTGCCCGGGCCGTTCCTGCCCGAAGGCGCCACCCTGGTCCAGGTCACCGACGACCCGGGCGAGGCCGCCCGCGCGCCGATGGGGGAGTCGCTCGTCGCGAGCGCGGGCGCGGTCCTGGACGGCCTGCTCGCCCGGCTGCCCGCCCGCGAGGTGGGGGAGACGGCGTTCGCGCCGAACCCGGCGGCGGCCACCGGCGAGCGGGCCCTGCACCCGGAGCAGGTGTTCGCCGCGCTGCGCGAGACCCAGCCCGCCGACACCGCCTACGTGGTCGAGTCCACGTCGACCAACTCGGCGTGGTGGCGGCAGATGGACCTGCGCCGGCCCGGCTCCTACTTCTGGCCGGCCGCGGGCGGCCTCGGGTTCGGCATGCCCGCCGCGGTCGGGGTCGCGATGGGCCTGCCCGGCCGCCCGGTGGTCGGCGTCATCGGCGACGGCTCCGCCAACTACGGCATCACCGCACTGTGGACCGCGGCCCGCTACCGGGTGCCGGTGACCTTCGTGATCCTGCGCAACGGCACCTACGGCGCGCTGCGCTGGTTCGCCGGCCTGCTGGGCACCACGGACGTGCCGGGCACCGAGATCCCCGGCCTGAACTTCGCCGCGATCGCCACCGGCTACGGCGTCCCGGCCACCACGGTGTCCGATGTGGACGACCTGCGCGCCCAGCTGAAGACCACCCCCGCCGGACCCCGCCTGATCCAGGTGGACACCGAACTCACCACGCCCTAGTCCCCACACCCCACAAGGAGAACGGCAATGACGACGTCTCCCGCCCGCTCGGTCTGGACGGCGGTGCTGTGCTGGCTGACCGTCCTGCTCGAGGGCTACGACCTGGTCGCGCTCGGCGCCACGATCCCGACGCTGCTCAAGACCGGGCACCTCGGGTTCACCGCGGCCGGCGCGACCGCCGTGGCCACCGTGTCGCTGATCGGCGTCGCGGTGGGCGCCGCCGCGCTCGGCCCGCTGACCGACCGCTTCGGACGGCGCATCATGCTCATCGGCTCGGTGCTGCTGTTCTCGGTGTTCACGCTGGTGCTGCCGCTGGCGCCGAACGTGGCCACCTTCGGCGTGTTCCGCTTCGTCGCCGGGCTGGGCCTCGGCGCGTGCATGCCGGTCGCCCTGACCGTGATGTCGGAGAACCTGCCCGCGCGGCGCCGGGCCAGCGCCTCCACGTTCACCATGACCGGCTACCACGTCGGCGCGGTGCTCACCTCGGTGCTCGCGCTGGCCGCGGTGGAGAACTGGCACGTCCTGTTCTACGGCGGCGGCATCGCCGGCCTGCTCGTGGTGCCGATCATGTGGTGGAAGCTGCCCGAGTCGGCCGCCTACCTGGAGGCGAAGCAGGACGCGGAGAAGTTCAGCTTCCGCGACCTGATCGGGCCGAAGTTCCGCCGCATCAGCATCGCCGTGTGGACCGGCTCGTTCATGGGCCTGCTGCTGGTGTACGGCCTGAACACCTGGCTGCCGCAGCTGATGCGCACCGCGGGCTACCCGCTGTCCACGTCGATCACGCTGCTGCTGGTGCTCAACGTCGGCGCGGTCATCGGGCTGGTGCTCGCCGGGACGATCGCCGACCGCTTCGGCATCCGCCCGATCGCGCGGATCTGGTTCGGCGCCGGTGCGGTGCTGCTGGCGCTGCTGAGCCTGAAGATCGGCAACAGCTTCGTGCTCAACGGGCTGGTGCTGCTGACCGGCGTGTTCGTGTTCTCCGCGCAGGTGCTGATCTACGGCTACGTCGCGCACGCCTTCCCGGCGCAGGCGCGGGGCACGGCGCTCGGGATGACGTCGGCGATCGGGCGGCTGGGCTCGATCCTCGGCCCGTTCGTGACCGGCGCGCTCGTGACGGCCGGCGTGGCCTACCCGTGGGGCTTCTACTTCTTCGCGGTCGTCGCGGCGCTCGGCCTGTGCGCGATCCTGCTGCTGGGATCGGGCAAGCGCGACGCGGCCGCGGTGGCGCAGGCGTCACCGGCGCAGGAAGGGCTCCAGCACTGACAGCAGCTCGGCGGGCCGGTCGAGCGGGATGATGTGCCCGCAGTCCGGGATGAGCCGGCTGGTCAGGTCGTCGGTGACCGGCCGCAGCTGGCGGGCGAGCGCGTCGCCGACGGGGTGCGCGCCGACCGCCAGGGTGGGGACGGTCAGGCGGTGCTCGCGCACGGCCGCCTCGATCTGCCCGGCGGTGCGCGGCAGCTCCCGGTAGAAGGAGAAGGCCCGGCGCAGGGCGGCGGCGCCGGTGTAGGCGGTGACGAAGGCGTCCCGGACAGCGGCCGGGACGCCCTGCCCGCGCGTGCCCGCGGCGAGGAAGAAGTCCAGGTAGGCGGCTTCGTGGCCGGTGAGGACCTCCTCGGCGAGGCCGGGCACCGCGTGGAACCCGAACCACCACGGCGGCCCCGCCGCGAGGAAGTCCTCGCCGCCGGGCAGCGTGCCGAGCAGCGACTCCATCACGACCAGGCGGCGGACGCGGCCCGGGTGCCGCAGGGCCAGGAGGGCGGCGGGCGGGGTGCCCGCGTCGATGCCCACCACGGTCGCGGACGGTTCGCCGAGGGCGTCCAGGATGCCCAGGGCGTCGGCGGCGAGGGTGCCGGCGTCGTAGCCGTCGGTGGCGTCGCTGCCGGCCCAGCGCTGGTCCGGGGCGATGACGCGGTGGGTGCGCGCCAGTGCGGGCAGCACCTCCTGCCACAGCTGCCAGGTGTGGGGGAAGCCGTGCAGCAGCAGGACGGCGGGACCGCTGCCCGCGGTGGCGACGGTCGTCTCGATGCCGTTGGTGCGGACCCTGCTCACGGCGACGGGCATGGTGCTCCTCGTGCTGGTTACCATTGGTGACCACGTCAACGTAGGTAACCGGCGGCGAGCCGGGAAGACGGCACTTTCCGCACAGGTGGTGAGTTCGAGGTGACCAAGGCGCCCAGGGGAGACCTGTTCGACCCGGCCTGCCCGACGCGCAGGCTGCTGAACCGGATCGGCACGAAGTGGACGTCGATGGCCGTGAAGGTCCTCGCGGAGGCCGCCCCGGAGGAGGTGCGCTTCGCCGAACTCCGGCGGCGCATGCCCGGGGTGTCGCAGAAGATGCTGTCCGCGACGCTGCAGAGCCTGGTGCGAGACGGCCTCGCGGAGCGGCGCGTGGAGCCGACGGTGCCGCCCAGCGTGCACTACCGGCTCACCGACCTGGGCCTGTCGCTGGAGTCGGCGCTCGCGGTGGTGCGCGACTGGGCGGAGACGCACATGGCGGAGATCGACGGGGTGGCGGCGGAGGGATCTTGAACGCCGCCCCTATCGCGGTCGTGGGAGCGCGCGCGTGATACTGCGACCGCGATCACAGCCAGCCGTCCTTGAACGTTGTTCTCGCCCGCACTGTGTCCGAACTGTGTCGAACCTGCCATTCCGCAGGTAGTGCCGCCAATGAGCACCCGGAAACCGGGCCTTGAGGTTGCCCATTTCCGCCCCATCGGTAACGGTAGGTCGACCAATGATTTAGGTTTGACCCGTTCGGGTTACCGCTTGCGAAAGGAGGCCGCGCCCCTCACGACGGCGCGTGCGTATGTCTGCTGACTCTGAAACCGAGGCCCGCGCAAGAGTTCCCGAGGAGACCGGTACGGCCGGGCACCTCCCGGACGAGCACGTGCCTCCGGTCGGCGACGCGGCGGGCCCGCCGCGCACCGACCGCACGGTGTTCGGGGTCGCCGCGGCACTGGCGCTGGCGATCATCGTCTGGGGGGTCGCCTCGCCGAGCAGCCTGGCGAACATCGCGGACACTGTGCTCAACGACGCGGTCATCCCGTACGGCGGCTGGGCGTTCGTGCTCGCCGCGAGCGGCTTCGTGGTCTTCGTCGTCGCGCTGGCGATCAGCCGCTACGGCCGCATCCGGCTGGGCCGGGACGACGAGAAGCCCGAGTTCCGCACCGCGTCGTGGATCGCGATGATGTTCAGCGCCGGCATGGGCATCGGCCTGATGTTCTTCGGCGTGTACGAACCGGTGTCGCACCTGGCCAGCCCGCCGCCGGGCACCGCGGCCGCCGGCTCGGACGAGGCCGTGCACACCGCGATGGCCACGACGCTGTTCCACTGGACCGTCCACCCGTGGGCGATCTACGCGGTCGTCGGGCTCGCCATCGCCTACAGCACGTTCCGCCGCGGCCGCAGCCAGCTGATCAGCTCGGTGTTCGCGCCGCTGTTCGGCAAGCGCCGCACGGAAGGCC
The DNA here is from genome assembly GCF_040614175.1 of Amycolatopsis sp. NPDC006131. NCBI lineage: Bacteria > Bacillati > Actinomycetota > Actinomycetes > Pseudonocardiales > Pseudonocardiaceae > Amycolatopsis > Amycolatopsis sp. NPDC006131. Next base: position 1,087 of record NZ_JBEXTX010000183.1, on the reverse strand, counting down.
CGCTGGGCAAGGCGATCGACGTGATGGCGATCTTCGCGACCCTGTTCGGCTCGGCCGCCTCGCTCGGCCTCGGCGCGCTGCAGGTCGGCGGCGGCATGGCGTCGGTCGGCTGGATCGACAACCCGGGCACCGGCCTGCTGGTCGGCATCATCGCGATCCTCACCGTCGCGTTCATCGCCTCGGCCGTGTCCGGCATCGCCAAGGGCATCCAGTGGCTGTCCAACATCAACATGGTGCTGGCCGCGCTGCTCGCGGTGTTCGTGCTCGTGGTCGGCCCGACGGTGCTGATCCTCAACCTGGTGCCCAGCGCGATCGGCGACTACTTCCGCGAGCTGGCCGAGATGTCCGGCCGCTCCGGCGTGACCGGCGGCGCGGAGATGCAGACCTGGCTGTCCGGCTGGACGGTCTTCTACTGGGCCTGGTGGATCTCCTGGACCCCGTTCGTCGGCATGTTCATCGCCCGGATCTCCCGCGGCCGCACCATCCGCCAGTTCGTCCTCGGCGTCATCGCGGTGCCGAGCGTGGTCAGCCTCGTGTGGTTCGCGATCTTCGGCGGCGCGGCGATCCAGAAGCAACGGTCCGATGTGGACATCGCGGGCGCGGGCAGTTCCGAGTCCGCCACCTTCACGCTGCTGGAGCACCTGCCGTGGTTCGTGCCGATGGCGATCCTGGTGATGATCCTGGTGTCGATCTTCTTCGTCTCCGGCGCGGACGCCGCGTCCGTGGTGATGGGCACGTTGTCGCAGAAGGGATCGGTCAACCCGCACCGCAACGCGGTGATCTTCTGGGGTGTGCTGACCGGTGCGGTCGCGGCGGTGATGCTGCTCGTCGGCGGCGAGGACGGGCTGACCGGCCTGCAGAACCTCACCATCCTGGTGGCGGTGCCGTTCGTCGTCGTGATGATCGGGCTGTGCGTGTCGCTGTACCGGGACCTGCGCAGCGATCCGATGGTGATCCGGGAACGCGAGATGCTGCGTTCGCTGGCCGAGATCCACGAGGAGCGCACCGGCGACGAACGCAGGCGCCGCCGCCTGCGCGCCCGCCGCACCTGATGCTCCACGGCCACCCGGGTTCGCGCCCGGGTGGC
>NZ_JBEXTX010000182.1:0-9841 GCF_040614175.1 Amycolatopsis sp. NPDC006131 | reverse complement strand
GTTTCGGGGAACGGCCCCGCTTCGTCCGGTGCGCGCTCCAGCCGGGCGCGCACCTCGAACCCGGCCTCGGTGAGCAGGGCGGCCACCTCGTCCACGCGGCGCTGGTGGAAGTCCAGGCTCACCCGGTGCCCGCCGACCTCGTCCCGGTGCACGGGCTCGTCGCCGACCCCGAACGCCAGCTGCAGCCAGCCGCCGGGCGCGAGGACCCGGCGGAACCCGGCGAGCACCGCGGGCAGCGTGTCCGGCGGGACGTGGATGATCGAGTACCAGGCCACGAGCCCGCCGAGGCTGCCGTCGGGGAGGTCGAGCGCGGTCATCGACCCGACCTCGAAGCGGACGCCCGGGTGGGTGCGCCGGGCCACGGCGACCATCTCCGGGGACAGGTCGATGCCGAACGCGTCCACGCCCAGGCCCCGCAGGTGCGCCGTGATGCGGCCGGAGCCGCAACCGACGTCGGCCACCGGCCCGCCGGCGAGTTCGGCGAACGCGGCGAGCACGGCGCGGTCGAGCGGTTTGACCGCCAGCTCGTCGCGGATCCACTCGGCGAACTCGCCGGCGATGGCGTCGTAGGCCGCGCGGGTGTCCCGCACGAAGGCGGGTTCGCTCACGTGTGGGCCAGCAGCTTGGCGCGCACGTCCTCCGGCGGCGCGGCCTTGGCCAGGGTCCGGGCGTCGACGAACACGTAGCGGTTCGTGCCGGTCGCGATCAGGTCGTCGCCGCGGCGGACGGTGAACGCCAGGATCATCGAGGTCGTGCCGAGGTGGTCGATCGCGACCTCGACGACCAGTTCGTCGTCGAACCGGCTCGGCGCGCGGTACCGCAGGTTCGACTCGGCCACCACGCAGTCCACGCCCTGGTCGCGCAGCGCGTCGTAGGAGCCGAAGATCGCCTTGAAGAACTCGAACGAGGCCATGTCGAAGTAGGCCAGGTAGTGGGCGTTGAAGACGATGCCCTGCGGATCGCACTCGTGGAAGCGGACGCGCAGCGGCATGGCCACGACCGGCGGGCGGGACTGGGTCACCGGTGCTCCTTCCTCGCTCAGCCGTGCAACGCGCGGTAGGTCGCCACGGCTCCGGGGTGCAGGGGAACGGTACCGGTTCCGATCAGCGAACGTACATCGAGAAACTGGGTCGCCACAGCCTGCGCGGGCACCAGCTGGGCGGCCCGCTGCACGAGCACGCGGGTGACCGCGGCCGCCACGTCGGCGGGCAGGTCCGGGCGGCAGACGAGCAGGCTCGCGACACCGATGGTGTCGACCTCGGGGGAGCGGTAGGCGCCGGCGGGCACGCGCACGGCTTCCTGGCCGGGGCCGCGCAACGCCGGGAGGTAGGGGGCCAGTGGCAGCAGGCGGATGCCGATTTCATTGTCCAAGGTGGACAGAACTGGCAGCGGGACGCCGCCGGAGACGAGCATCGCGTCGATCCGGCCCTGGCGGAGGGCTTCGCCGGCTTCGAGCATCGGCAGGTGCCGGTCGACGATCGTGACCCCGGCCGCGGCGAAGAGCCGCTCGCCGAGGACGGCCGCGCCGGAGCGGGGCGCGCTGAGGGAGACGGTGCGCCCGGCGAGGCCGGCGACCGAGGTGATGGGGGAGTCGGCGCGGACGGCGAGCTGGAGGTAGTTCTCGTAGACGCGGCCGAGCGCGCACACTTCGATGCGGCGGCCGAAGGGGGCCGCGCCCTCGGTGGCGGCGCCCGCGATGTCGGCGAGGCTGAGGGCGAGCTCGGCCGTGCCGGCGTCGAGCATCTCCAGGTTGGCGACGCTGGCCTCGGTCGGCAGCGCGACGGTGTGCAGGCGGGGGTGGGCGGCGTTCAGCTCCGCGGCGAGGAGCTGGCCGAAGGCGAGGTAGAACCCGGCTTCCTCCCCGGTGGCGATGCGCAGCGTTCCCGCGGGCCCGCCGGGACGGGGCGGGGCGCCGGCCCGGAGAAGGGCCCCGGTGGCCGCGACGGCGATCCCGGCGCGGAGCAGGCTGCGGCGGCTGGTCATGGCGCGGCTCCGCAGGGGAGGCGGTTGGGGGTGGCACTTCCGGGAGCAAGACCGCGCGCCGGCGGCGGCACGACTGCGGCCCGGCCGATGGCCGGGAGTGTGGGTTGCGTGGTCATGCGGCCCCGCCTGGGCACCCGTGCGGCGCGCGCCGCGGACCCTGCTGACCGCCGCGAGGCGGCGCGTTCCGCCGCGCGAGGCAGGCTGCGAGTGGCGCGTCGCGTCCGGCGGCAGGCGCGGGAAGTGCGGTGAGTGCCGCCGTGCGGCGAGATTCGCCTGCGGCGGCCCGTAGGCTGCCGGGAGTGGTTGGCCTGGCGGCGGGTCGCTGGGTGCCACGCCGTGTCGCGGCCGCGGTGGCCAGTGCACCATCGTGGCCGGCCTCGGCACGCAGACCGTGGCGGGCCTCGGCGGGCAGCGTGCTCACGACGCACCCACCTCCGCGCGAGGCAGCAGCACCCGCACCACCAAGCCGTGCGGCTCCGCGGCCCGGAGTTCGATCCGGCCGCCCCGGCCCGCCGTCAGGCGCTCGGCGATGGCCAGGCCCAGGCCCGTTCCGGGCAGGTTCCGGTGCCGTTCGGCGCGCCAGAACCGTGCCTGCGCCTGCGCCAGCTCCTCCGCGGACAGCCCGGGCCCGGCATCCGCCACCGACACGACCACCCATGCGCCCTCGGCGCCGCACGAGACCGTGACGTCCGTGCCCGGCGCGTACTTCAGCGCGTTGTCCAGCAGCACGTCCAGCACCTGCGCCAGCTCGGCCTCCGTCGCCGCCGCGTGGGCCGGGCTCCCGGTGCAGCGCAACGACACCCCGGCTCGTTCCGCGGCGGGCTGCCACAGGTGCACCTGCGCCTCCGCCACGGCCGCCGCGTCACACGAGGCGCCCTCGCCGGACACGGCCAGCTCACCCGCCCGGTGCTCGGCCGCCGCGAGGGTCAGCAGGTCGTCCAGCAGGGCCTCCAGGCGGTCCAGCTCCCCGACCGCGCCCTCGTACGTCCGCGTGGCCGACGCGGGCAGCGACGACCCGAGCGCGTCGACCCGCAACCGCAGCGCCGTCATCGGGTTGCGCATCTGGTGCGAGGTGTCCGCGACCAGCCGCCGCTGCTGGTCCAGGGCCGCCGTGACCGTGTCCGACATCCGGTTGAAACCCGCCGTCAGCTGCCGCAGCTCGGGCGGCCCGGCCAGGTCCGCATGCACCGGCCGCAGCCCCGCGGTCAGGTCGCCCACCGCGCGGTCCAGCCGCCGCATCGGGCCCAGCACCCACCGTGTCGCCCCGAGCGCGAGCCCGGCGCCGGCCAGCGTCACCAGCGCCGCCCCGGCCAGGACCGCGAACCAGCTGCGGCCCACGTCCGCCGCGGCCGCCGCCACCGACGCCCGCAGCACCACCGCTCCCGACACCTTCGTGCCCGTCCCGGCCGGCCGCGCCAGCAGCACCGGCGTCCGCGACCACGGCCGCACGGTCGCCGCGGGCTGGCTCGGCTGGTTCCGCAACGCGGCGTCGACCAGCTCCGCGACCACCGGGTCCGACGCGCTCAGCCCACCGGTCTCGGCCACCGGCGCGCGCCGGGTGGTGACCACCACGATCCCCTCGCCGTACAGCTCGGTGTACCGCGTCACCTCGGCCCGCAGCGCCGACGCGTCACCCGCGGCGACCGCCTGGTCGGCCAGCGCCGCGAACCGGTCCAGGTCCGCGGTCCGCGCGAGCAGCAGCTGCTGGGTGCGCTCGGTGGCGGTCACGGTCAGCAGCGGCAGCGCGAACCCCGCGGTCGCGAGCACGACGAAGGCCAGCAGGACGGCCAGGACCCGGGTGCGCACCTACGCGCCCAGCCGGTAGCCGAACCCGCGGATCGTGGTCAGCAGCTCCGGCCGCCGCAGCTTCGCCCGCAGCTGCGTCAGGTGCACGTCCAGCGACCGGGACACCGCCACGTACGCGTCGCCCCACACCTCGTCCATCAGCTGCTGCCTGCTCACCGCCGTGCCCGCCCGCCGCGCCAGCGCCGCCAGCACGGCGAACTCCTTCGCGGTCAGCTCGACCTCCGCGCCGCCCACCACGACCCGCCGCGCGCCGAGGTCCACCTCGATGTCGCCGACGACGACCACCTGCGGTTCCGGCCGCGCGGCCGCGGCCCGCCGGGTCACCGCCTCGATCCGGGCCAGCAGCTCGCTCAGCCGAACCGGTTTGACCAGGTAGTCGTCCGCCCCGAGCCGCAGCCCGCGCACCACCGACCGTTCGTCGCCGCGGGCGGTGAGCACGATGACCGGCAGCGTGCTCACCGCCCGCAGCTTACGCAGCACTTCCAGGCCGTCCAGGTCGGGCAGGCCGAGGTCGAGCAGGGCCAGGTCGGCGTCGCGGTGGGCGAGCAGCGCGTCCTCGCCGCGACGCACCCGGGTGGGCTGGTGGCCGTGCGCGCCGAGGGAGTCGACGAGGGCATCGGCCACCCCGTCGTCGTCCTCGACCAGCAACACGCGCACGGCCCTACACACTACGACCGGTCCATCGCCGAGTCCTTGCTGGTGTCCCGCATCCGCACGTAGATGACCAGCGAGGCGAACACGACCGCGGTGACGTACCAGAAGACCAGCGACTCGTGCCCGGCCTGCTTGAACCACAGCGCGATGTACTCGGCGGTGCCGCCGAACACGGCGACCGCGACCGAGTAGGGCAGTCCGACGCCCAGCGCGCGGATGTTGGTCGGGAACAGCTCGGCCTTCACCACCGCGCTGATCGAGGTGTAGAGCGCGCTGATCGCCAGCGGCACCACCATCAGCACGAACGCGAACACCGGGTTGCGCGTGTGCGCCAGCAGCGTCAGCGACGGCACGGTCACCAGCGTGCCCAGCACCCCGAACCCGATCAGCAGCGGACGGCGGCCCACCCGGTCGGACAGCGCCCCGTACAGCGGCTGCAGCAGCACGAACACCACCAGCGCGAAGAAGTTGATCCACGCCGCGTTCGGCTTGCTGATGCCGCTGGTGTTGACCATGAACTTCTGCAGGTAGGTCGTGTAGGTGTAGAAGAACAGCGTGCCGCCCATGGTCAGGCCGACCACGAGGGCGACCTCCTTGGGGTGCTTGGCGAGCGCCTTGAGCGTGCCGTGCGCGGCGCGGTCGCGGTCGGCCTTGGCGGCCTCGAAGTCGGCCGACTCGTCCATGCCGCGGCGCAGCCAGAACACGATCAGCGCGCCGATCGCGCCGATGCCGAACGCGATCCGCCAGCCCCAGCTGTCCAGCTGCTCGGTGGTGAGCACCTGCTGCAGCAGGATCTGCACCGCGAGCGCGACCAGCTGGCCCGCGATCAGCGTGACGTACTGGTAGCTGGAGTAGTAGCCGCGCTTGCCGCGCGTGGCGACCTCCGACATGTAGGTCGCCGAGGTGGAGTACTCGCCGCCGACCGAGATGCCCTGCAGCAGCCGCGCCAGCACCAGCAGCAGCGGCGCGGCGATGCCGATCGAGGCATAGCCCGGCGTCAGCGCGATCAGCAGCGAACCCGCGGCCATCAGGCTGACCGACAGCGTCAGCGCCGAGCGCCGCCCGAACCGGTCGGCGTAGCGGCCGAGCAGCCAGCCGCCGAGCGGCCGCATCAGGAACCCGACCGCGAACACGCCCGCGGTGTTGAGCAGCTGCGCGGTCGAGTCGCCCTTCGGGAAGAAGGTGGCGGCGAAGTACACGCTGAACGCGGTGTAGGCGTACCAGTCGTACCACTCGATCAGGTTGCCGACCGAGCCGCGGAGGATGTTGCTCACCACGCGGCGTCCGGCGCGCCGGTCCGCCCCGGCGTCGATGCCAGTCGTCATCAGGAACTCCCTTGTCTCATGACCGCGGACCACGTTCGGTGGCGGGGGCCGCCGCGGACAAGGGAGTGCGCGCAGACCTAACAGTCCCTTAAGCCGGCACGCCTCGTGACCGGGCTCACCGGGTTACTTCCAGGTAGTGGGCCGGGCGGTGCTGCCCCGCCTCCGGGCCGCCGGATAACCTCACCGGGCAACTGAGGGAAATCGAACGAGGAGTGTCACGTGGGACGGTCCGTACTGGTCACCGGCGGCAACCGCGGCATCGGCCTGGCCATCGCCCGGGGCCTCGCCGAGGCCGGGCACCAGGTGGCGGTGACGCACCGCGGGTCCGGCGCGCCGGAGGGCCTGTTCGGCGTGCAGGCCGACGTCACCGACAGCGAGCAGGTCGACGCGGCGTTCAAGCAGGTCGAGGAGCACCAGGGCCCGGTCGAGGTGGTCGTGTCCAACGCCGGCATCACCGACGACACGCTGCTCATGCGGATGAGCGAGGACCAGTTCACCCGGGTCGTCGACGCCAATCTCACCGGCGCCTACCGGGTCGCCAAGCGCGCCTCGCGCGGCATGCTGCGCGGCAAGTGGGGCCGGTTCATCTTCATCTCGTCCGTGGTGGGCCTCTCCGGCGGCGCCGGGCAGGTCAACTACGCCGCGAGCAAGGCCGGCCTGGTCGGCATGGCGCGGTCGCTGGCCCGCGAGCTGGGCTCGCGCAACATCACCGCGAACGTGGTGGCGCCCGGGTTCATCGTCACCGACATGACGAACGCGCTGACCGACGACCAGCGCAACGCGGCGCTGAACCAGATCCCGGCGGGGCGCTACGGCGACACCGCGGACATCGCCGCCGCGGTGCGCTTCCTGGCCTCCGACGAGGCGGGTTACATCAACGGCGCCGTGCTGCCGGTCGACGGCGGCCTCGGCATGGGCCACTGACCCTCTTCTCCCGAACTGACACCGAAAGGACTGGCGTGGCCGGACTTCTGGAAGGTAAGCGACTGCTGATCACCGGGGTGATCACCGACGGCTCGATCGCGTTCCACGCGGCGAAGGCCGCGCAGGAGCAGGGCGCGAAGGTCGTGCTCACCGGTTTCGGCCGGCTTTCGCTGGTGGAGCGCATCGCCAAGCGCCTGCCGGAGGAGGCGCCGGTGATCGAGCTGGACGTGCAGAACACCGAGCACCTGGACACGCTGGCCGACCGCGTGCGGGAGCACGTCGACGGCCTGGACGGGGTGCTGCACTCGATCGGCTTCGCGCCGCAGTCCTGCCTGGGCGCGCCGTTCCTGGACGCCCCGAAGGAGGACGTCTCGGTCGCGGTCGAGGTCTCGGCGTACTCGTTCATGTCGCTGACCAAGGCGCTCTTGCCGCTGCTGTCGCGGGGTTCGTCGGTGGTCGGCATGGACTTCGACGCGCGCGTGGCGTGGCCTGCCTACAACTGGATGGGCGTGGCGAAGGCGGCGCTGGAGTCGGTCAACCGGTACCTGGCACGGGACCTGGGCCCGCAGGGCATCCGGGTGAACCTGGTGGCGGCGGGCCCCGTCAAGACGATGGCCGCCAAGTCCATCCCGGGCTTCGGCGAGCTGGAGGGCGGCTGGGGCGACCGCGCCCCGCTGGGCTGGGACGCCGAGGACCCGACGCCGGTCGCGAAGACCATCTGCGCCGTGCTGTCGGACTGGCTGCCTGCCACCACCGGCTCGATGATCTGGGTCGACGGCGGGGTGCACGCGCTCGGACTCTGACCCCTGAGCGGGCGTGAAGGCGGCCACAGCGGCAGAATCTCTTACCGTGAGTTACGACGCGCTGCTGTGGCTGTCCTTCGGCGGTCCGGAGGGACCGGACGACGTCATGCCGTTCCTGGAGAACGTGACCCGGGGACGGGGGGTGCCGCGCGAACGCCTGCTCGAGGTCGCGGAGCACTACCAGCACTTCGGTGGCGTGTCGCCGATCAACCGGCTCAACCGCGAGGCGATCGCCGCGGTGGAGAAGGAGCTGGCCGCGCAGGGCATCGACCTGCCGGTGTACTTCGGCAACCGCAACTGGGAGCCGATGGTGGAGGACACCGTCGCCCGCATGACGGCCGACGGGGTGCGCCGCGCGCTGGTGTTCCCGACCAGCGCCTACGGCGGTTATTCGGCGTGCCGCCAGTACGACGAGGACATCGAGCGGGCGCGCGCCGCGGTCGGTGACGGCGCGCCGGAACTGATGAAGCTGCGGCACTTCTTCGACCACCCGCTGTTCGTCGGCGCCTTCGCCGACGCGCTGCGCGCCGCGCTGGAGCAGGTGCCCGGCGCGCGGGTCGTGTTCACCGCGCACTCGGTGCCGGAGAGCGCGGACAAGGCCGCCGGACCGCCGGAGGAGGGCGGGCGGCGCTACTCGCGGCAGATCCACGAAGCCGCGCGCCTGGTGGCCGCGCAGGCCGGGGTCGCCGAGTACGACGTGGTGTGGCAGTCGCGGTCCGGGCCGCCGCAGGTGCCGTGGCTGGAGCCGGACATCGTCGACCACATCGACGCGCTGCACGCCGCCGGTGTCCAGGGCGTCGTCGTGTGCCCGGTCGGGTTCGTCTCCGACCACCTCGAAGTGATCTGGGACCTGGACAACGAGGCCGCCGAGCGCGCCGCCGAGCACGGCATGGGCTTCGCCCGCGCGGCGACGCCGAACGGCGACCCGCGGTTCGCGGAGCTGGTGGTGGAGCTGGTGCGCGAGCACCTGGCGCAGGCGCCGGCGCGGAAGCTGTCGGACTTCCCGCCGGCCGGCTGCACCGTGAACGGCGCGCCGTGCGCGGTCGGGTGCTGCGAGCCGGTGAAGCGCCCGGCCCGCTGAGTCAGCCCGCGGCGACCTCGTCGAGGACTTCCCGCGCCCGGTCCAGCGCGGTGTGCCAGCCGCCCGGGTCGGGACGGGGGAAGACGTACTCCAGCTCGACGTCGCCGAAGGTGCGCGTGAGGTAGCGCTCGTCCCAGTGCGCGGGCTGCCAGTAGGCCTCGATGCGGGTCACGTCGCCCGCCTCGACGCCGTGGTCCGCCGAGACCCGTTCCCAGGCCTGGCGGAAGGCGTCGACGGCCTGCGCGGGCGCGGACTCGGCGAAGACCGCGCCGGCGCCGGTGGTGAACGAGATGAGGTTGCGGGCCGGGTCCACGTAGTCCATGAGGTTCCCCCTGCGGTCCGGACTGGAGACGCGGTGATCAAACCATGGACCGCTCCGGCGCGCTCGTCGGCCGGGCGCTGATCCACCAGGCGCACGGGCCGCACGCCACCAGCGAGCGTCCTGAGTGGACAGCACGCGAGAGCGGGTCCGTCAGCTGTGCAGCGCCTCGGCGACGGTGGGGCGGACGTCGAGCACCTCGGTGAGCCCGGTGATCTCCAGCGGCCGCAGCACGCGCTGGTCGGAGGCGACGACCCGGACGCGCGTGGCGTCACCGCAGCGCTGCTGCAACCCGACCAGCACCCGCATCCCGGCGGAGCCGAAGTACTCCACGCCGGTCAGGTCGACGACCAGCACCGGCGGAATCCGTTCGGCCGACTCGGTCAGGGCCTGCTCCAGGTGCGTGGCGCTCTCCAGGTCCACGTCGCCCGCGACGCGCACCACGACCTCGCGGTCCACGACGTCGACGCCGACGCGCAGCTGCTCGCGCCCCGGCCCGCCCCCGGGAGCACCGTGCTCAGCCATCACCGCCCCAGTCTGGCAAACGGCTCGCGGGCAGCACCAGTGCGCCGGCGCGGGTTCTCACCGCGCGGCGCGCGCGTTCAGCAGGTGCGTCAGCAGGTCGCGCCAGCTGACGATGCCGACCACCTTGCCGTGGTCGACACCGGCAGGCAGCGCTGGTGCGAATCGACCAGGCCGGTCGCCACCTCCGCGACGTCCGCGTCGGCAGGCGCGGTCAGCGCCGGGGCCCGCATCACCGAGCCGACCGTGATCGCGTCGATGTCGGGCATGACGTCCCCGTCTGACTCGCGATCGGCACCGTGGTCGCCCGACCGATCTGCCCGCCTAGGTGTCGTGACTCGTGAGGTTGTGGACGGCGTGTTGGGTTGATTGTGGGGAGGGCCTCCGGGCGGAGTGGGTGTTGCGACGCATCCACTACCAGCCC
>NZ_JBEXTX010000181.1:0-9850 GCF_040614175.1 Amycolatopsis sp. NPDC006131 | reverse complement strand
GGCCGCAAGGTTGGCATGCTCGGCCGCCGGTTGGCAGCGGATGTTGCGGCCCTGGCTCAAGGTGATCGTCCAGTGTCAGGCGACGGGATGACCACCCAGCCCGGCTTGAGCTCAAAGATCAGCGGTGCACCGCGATGTCCGCCAGCCGCTTCAGGCTCTCGGTGTTCCGTGGTGCCAGCATGGCTGCCTGAACCGGCTCGGGCAGCAGGCTGAGCGGGCCGCGCACCAGTTTCTCCGCCATCTGCACCTCCGTGCCGCCCTCGGTGTCGGGCGTGAGGGTCAGCGTGATCTTCGCGGCGCCCATCGGCCACATGCGGGCCTCCAGTTCGAGGAGCTTGTTCTCCTCGACCGCGAGCACGCAGCTCACGTCCTGCACGTTGAACGGCCACGGCCCGACGCTGTGGTGGATCCGCGAACCGACCTGGGGCCAGTGGCTGTCCACCTGCCGGATGTGCGAGGCGCCCACGACCCAGCCCGCGTACGTCCAGCCGTCGGCGAGGACGGTGAACACCTTTTCGGGCTGGACGGGAATCCGCTTGCTCACCACGATCATGTCTCGCTCCCCGGCTCGGTCCACCGGCAGCGAGTACCCGCGCGGGAGCGGGGCAATCAGCTCGCTTCGGTCGCGGGCGGCGCCACGGCTTCCTCGAGCGACGACGTGATCCGCAGCTGCTCGTCGAGCCGGGTCACCTCCAGCGGCCGCAGCACGGCGCGGCTGGTGGCCACGACCCGCAGCTCCACCGAGTTCTCCTCACACTTCTGCTGCGCGTTGACCAGCAGGCTCAGGCCGATCGACCCCAGGAAGGTCACCCCGGACAGGTCGACCACCACCGGGCCCGGCGGCTGGGCTTCGGCGCAGGCGGTCTGCACCTCGCTCTCCAGGTCGGGCGCGCTGGTCAGGTCCACATCGCCGGCGGCGGAGACCACGATGGCCCCGTCGATGAGGCGTCGCGTGACACGCAACTCGGTGGTCACCCGAGATACCTCCTACTGTCGTCGTTCACCGCGTCCTGCCGTCGGCGGACCACAAGGAAGCTGCACCGGTACCCGGAGCCGCCACGGCAACAGGCTGGCGGCTCAACCGTCCGCCGATCCTAACCGGGCTTCACCGCGGGTGAGGATCGGGGCGGAAAGTGGTTAACCGGCCACGTCCGGGGAACCACCAACACAGCCGATACGCGAGCAAGGACCGCTGGCGGGAGGACACTGTGAGGACCGACGGCTCGCGCCGACCGACGAAGCACCACAGCAAGCCGTCGGAGTGGCGGCGCGCGGTGACGCGGTTGCCGGAAGAGGCGCCGGCGGCCGGCCAGGCCAGGGAGTTCGCCACCTCCGCGCTGCAGGCGTGGGAGGTGCCCGCGGACACCCGCGAGGACATCGTGCTGGCCGCTTCCGAGCTGGTCACCAACGCCGTCGAGCACGGGCAGGGCGAGGTCACGGTGGTGCTGCGCCAGAACGGCGACCGCCTGCTGCTGCGCGTGTGGGACGACGACCTGCACGTCCCGGTCCCGCGCCCGGCCGAACAGGATTCGGTGCGCGGCAACGGCCTGGTGATCGTCGAAGCGGTCAGCGAGTCCTGGGGTTACGAGACCGGCTCGGACGGGAAGTGGGTGTGGGCGGAGTTCGCCCTCCCGCGCTGAGTTCAGCGCGGCGCCGGGATGTGCCGCGCGCCGCGGCGGGACGGGCGCTCCGGCTGCGCCGACCACCGGCACAACAGCAGGCACACGTCATCGTCGTGCTCGTCCTGGCCGAGCATCTCGGACAGGATCCGGTCGCCCGCCTCGTCCGTCGGCAGCCCGGTGACCTCGGCGAACGCGCCGGTCAGCCGGGCGAGCCCGTCGTCGAGCACCTCGGCCCGCCGCTCCACCAGCCCGTCGGTGTAGAGCAGCAGGTCGCTGCCCGGCGTGATGGTCTCCTCGTACTCGGCGATGTCGAACGCGAACGGCACCCCCAGCATCGGCGCGTTCGGCCGCTCCAGGTGCCGGACCCCGTCCTCGCCGCAGGCCAGGATCGGCAGGTGCCCGGCGCTGGCCCAGCGGATCCGGCCGGTCTCCAGCTCCAGGTCGGCGACCACCGCGGTGGCGAACAACGTGCTGTCCAGCCCGCGCAGCAGGTGGTGGGCGAGCCGCAGCGCCTCCGCCGGGCCGTGCCCTTCCGCGGTGTAGGCGCGCAGCGCGTTCTGCAGCTTCCCCATGACCACGGCCGCGTCGAGACCGTGCCCGGTGACGTCACCCACGGTGAGCACGATCGTGCCGTCGGCCCTGGTGAACGCGTCGAACCAGTCGCCGCCGATGTTCACCCCGGTCGCCGCGGGCCGGTAGCGGGCGCACAGCTCCAGCTCGTCCGGGGTGCTCAGGGTGGGCAGCATCGCGTGCTGCAGCCGCTCGGCCAGCTCGCGCTCCCGCTCGTACTCGCCCGCGTTGCGCAGGCCGACCGCGGACCGCGCGGCGACCGCGGTGAGGAAGGACACCTCGTCGCCGGTGAACTCGCTGTCCCGGTGCAGCTCGAGCACGCCGAGCAGGTGCGGGCCGACCGTCAGCGGGAGCAGCAGCCGCTTCGGCTCGATGTGCGCCTGGTGCCCGGTCGCGACGCGCTTCACGTCCGCGTCCGGCGCGCTGTCCGGCCGCGGCAGGCGCTTGAGCTTGCGGGTCTCGTCCGTCACCAGCCACACGCCGGCGCAGTCGGCCAGGTTCTCCCGCTCGATGAGCCCGACCAGGGCTTCCACGACCTCCCGGCCGCGCAGCGAGGCCGACACGCTGCGGCTCACCTCGTCCAGGAACGCCGACCGCTGCCGCTGCAGCTCGACCTCGGCGTGCAGGGCCAGCAGGCCCGCGTTGGTCTGTTCCAGCTCCGACTGGTGCAGCCGCAGCTCACGTTCCTGCCGCGCGATGGTCTCGCGCAGCTCGCGGAGCAGGTCCTCGGTGGTGGCTTTCGTCACCGGCCACCACCTCCCGCGATGACCACCACGCACGCGTCGTCCCGCCCGCGGCCACGCTGCCCCAGGATCCAGCCCGCGACGGTGGCCGGGTCGTGGTTGAACAGGCCGGGCCAGTCCGTGTTGCTCCACTTGTCCGAGATCCCGTCGGTGTGCAGGACCAGCCAGCTGCGGGAGGACCACGAGTACGCGGAGTCCGACGGCCGCGGCCGCGCGGCGACGCCGACGATGCCGTGGCGCGACACGATGCGCTGCACGGGCCCGTCCTGGTCCGCGTAGAACCGGGTGGACACGTTGCCCACCCCGCAGAACCGCATGCGCCCCTCCGCCGGAGTCAGCTGCGCGACGGCCACGGTCGCGCCGCGCGTGGAGGCGAGGGACGGCTGCATCAGCTCCAGGATACGGGCCGGTCGCAGCTCGGCGTGTGCCGCGACGGTGGAGATCGCCGCGTCACTGGCCCGTGCGGCCAACTGGCCGTGGCCCAGGCCGTCACTCACCGCGATGGTCACGCTATCGTCCGTGGTTTCCGCCGTCCAGCGGTCGCCGCATTCCGCTTCACCCGGAGCGGTGAGGATCGCGCTGCCGATCCGCAGTCCACCGGGCAGCGGTGACGGGCCCGCGTGCCAGCGCGCGAGCACGGAAGTGCCCTGGCCACGCCTGCTGTAGACGTCGAACACGTCCGCGGCGCGGCGCACCGCGCCGAGGCCGCCGCCCAGCGTGCCGGTGGTCGAGTAGCCGTCGCGCATGCTGTCCTCGATCCGGCCGATCCCCGGACCGCAGTCGACGGCGACGACGTCCAGCCTGCCCAGCGCCGGCACCACGCTGAACACCCCGCGCCCGGCGTGTTTGAGCAGGTTGGAGGCCAGTTCGGTGGCGGCGAGCGACACCAGGTGAACCCGCTCCAGCGGCAGCCCGGCGCGGGTCGCGGCCGACGCGGCGACGACCCGCGCGCGCCCGACGTGACTCGGTTCGGTCACGATCAGGTCGTCGCGGGTCACGGTCCCGCGCTTCTGCGGACGGACATGCTGATCTCCACCCTCGTCCCGCGGCCCGGCGCCGAGTCGATCCGGAACTGGTCGGCGAGCCGTTTGGCGCCGCCGAGGCCCAGGCCGAGGCCGGACCCGGTGGTGAAGCCGTCCGCCATGGCCGCGTCGATGTCCGGGATGCCCGGCCCCTTGTCGGTGAAGGTCATCCGCACCGTCGGGTTGCCGCCGAGGTCCTCGACGGCGATTTCCGCCTGCCCGCCGCCCCCGTAGACCAGGGCGTTGCGGGCCAGTTCGCTGGCGGCGGTGACCAGCTTGGTCTGCTGCACGAGGCTGAACCCCGCGGTGGACGCCGCCGACCTGGCGGCGTGCCGCACATGCACGATGTCGTATTCGTCGTGGATGGCGACCGTGTTCGTGGCAGGCGCGCGTGTCACCGCAGCGCCGTCCGCGATGACCCCGGTGGCGGGGCGAGTAGTGAGAGACCCTCCTCGACGGAGAGCGCCGTGGACAGGCCGGGCAGGGTCAGGCCGAGTTCGACCAGGGTGATGGCCACGGCAGGCCGCATGCCGACCACGACGGTGCGGGCCGCCATCAGCGAGGTGATGGCCGCGATGTCGTGCAGCGTGCGGGCGAGGAACGAGTCGATGATGTCCAGCACGGACACGTCGATGAGCACACCCCGGGCGCGGGTCTCCACGACCTTCTCGGTGAGCTCGGATTCGAACTCGGCCACCGACTGGTCGAGGAGCTCCTCCTGGATGGTGACCAGCAGGACACCACTCAGGTTGACGATCGGGATGCCGGCCATCAGACCACGCCCGGTACCGCGGACGAGCCCACCTGCAGTCCGAGCCGGTTGAGGGCGTAGGCCAGCGCGTCGGCCAGCCGGGCGCGGGTGGCGACCTCGCCGAGGTCGATGCCGAGCTGCACCATCGTGTTGGCGATCTGCGGGCGGATGCCGCTGATGACGCACTCCGCGCCCATCAGCCGGGCCGCCATGGCGGTCTTGAGCAGGTGCTGGGCCACCATCGTGTCGACCGTGGGCACACCGGTGATGTCCAGGATCGCGACCTTGGCCTGGTGGGTCATGATCGACTGCAGCAGGCTCTCGGTGGCGACCTGGCTGCGCATGCTGTCCAGGGTGCCGATCAGCGGGATCGCCAGCACCCCGTCCCACAGCTTGATCACCGGGGTGGACAGCTCGGTCAGCTGGTCGCGCTGGATGGCCAGGGTCTCCTTGGCCGAGGCCAGCGCCGATTCGACGAGCACCAGCCGCAGGGTGTCCACGGCGCTGGAGAGCAGCAGGGCGCCCGCTGTGAGCAAGTCCGCATCCGCGGTCTCCTGCCACAGGCGCAGCAACGGCTTCTTGAGGTCGCTCACCTCGACGGCGGTGCGCGGGCTCACGCCCTGGTTGCCGTCGAGTTGCGACGCCAGCGCGGTGAGCAGCGAGCGCAGGTCGTTGAAGCCGTCGGCGGCGGGGCTGTCCACGTCACCGGCCGCGATGGCCCGGCGGATCCCCCGCAGAACCTCGGCGCTGTCGCCGGCGGCCTGGTCGGAATCCTGCGCCACCGAGCGGAAGAACGGTGAGTCGGCCCACTGCGCGACGATCGTTTCCTTTTGGGCGTCAAGGAAATCGCTGACCACGGCGGTGATCTGGCGGTCGGAGGTTGTCGTCATCGCTCCCAGGCTCCAGCATGGTGGATGGTCGCAGGCACGCGAGCACGCTCCACGAAGTTCGTTGCTTTGCGGCAAACTTATTGCACACGGCCGCCGGGCGACAACCGGGGCCGAAGCCGACGCCACGATTTTGGAGAGAGTTCGAACCATGACGACGGACGAAGGCGCGACCAGGTCCGCCACGGCTTCCGTGGTGCGCACGGAGGCCAGCGGGGACAGCGGACGTGTGCTGCTGCTCGGTGAGATCGACCACGGCGCGGTGGACCAGCTGGACCAGGCCGTGGAGAAGCTGCTCGGATCCGGGGTGATCCACCTGGTGCTCGACTTCGAGGGCCTCAACTTCTTCGACTCGGCCTGCATCAGCGCTCTGATCAGGGCGAAGACCAGCGCGGAGGAGCAGGGCGGCACGGTGAAGCTGGCCAACGTGGACCGCTACGCGCGGCGCATCCTGGACATCACCGGGTTGCTGGGCTCGTTCACCATCGAGGGTGAGGAGTCACCCAGCGCTCGTGCGTGAGGCAGCCCGCGTGCACACCCACCGTGAAATGGCAGGTTTGGGATTCGCGAGCCAGGGGTAGCCCGGCTGGGCCATGAGCGGTTTCAAACCCGTCAAGGGGCCGGTTTCCGGCGCGGCGTCAAGCAGGGGCGCCCCGCCGGGTATCTGGTGGGCGAAGTGCGAGGGCAGATGTACCTGGAATACGAGGACGCGCAGGCGCGGGGGCTGCGGCGGTACGTGCGACTGGTGACCGAGGCTCTGGGGCTGGGCGGCAACGCCTACTTCGTGCAGATCGACCCACCACCGGCCAACGCGTACCTGGCGCTGGAACGGCGCCTTCCCGAATTCCCCGACCGTGACGCCGCCCTCATCTGGAGTGAGGACACCGGCTGGTCGCTGGTCGTCGAATCGCACTGCGGCGAGGACCTGATCGTCCTGGCCTACCTCGGCGCCGACGTCCTGCCCGCGCCGCGGGTGGTGGCGCGGTTCGCCGAGGACCTGTGCGACGGCGTCGCGGCCGGTGTCCTCGAGCCGCCGGTGTGGGATCCGGTGGACGTCCGGGAGCGTCTGGCCGCGTACTCCGCGCCGGCGCTGGCGGGCTGACGAAGCTCGAGATCTGCCGACTTCCCGGTCCCGCATTAGGCTGAACGCACCATAGGTGTCCCTACGCGTGTCCGGGAGGTTCCGTTGGCCGAAGAAGCTTTCGCGGTGCGTCACCGGGTGACCGGGGACGCCGTGGTGGTGACCGTGTCCGGCGGTGTGGACCTGTGTTCCGCGCCGGCGCTGATCAGTGAGATGGACCAGGCCCGCCGCGCGGCCGTGCCGCCGCAGCCGGTGATCGTCGACCTGTCCCGCGTGGACTTCCTCGGCTCCGCCGGGTTGTCCCTGCTGGTCGAGGCCGAGCAGCGGTGTGCCGAAGCCGGCACACCGCTGCGCCTGGTCGCGTCAAGCCGCGTCGTTTTGCGCGCGCTGGAGGCGGCCGATCTGCGGCAGGTGTTCACCGTTTCCGAGACTCTCGAATGCGCCCTGGGTGAGGGCTGACACGGTCGATGACGCATCCGGCTGATACGTCTTATTTGGACACAGTGGGTGAAATGGGGGCGATGGTCGCCGCGCGCGACTGGTCGGCGACCGCCCTCGGCCCGATCGCGGAGTGGCCGCGCGAGCTGCACGCCGCGCTGCGCCTCGTGCTCTCGTCGCGGTTCCCGATGCTGGTGTGGTGGGGGCCCGAGCTCACCGTCTTCTACAACGACGCCTACCGCCCGGCGATGGGCGAGAAGCACCCGCGCTACCTCGGCCGCCCGGCGTCCGAGTGCTGGGCGGAGGCGTGGGCCGAGCTGGGCCCGCTGTCGCGCCACGTCCTGACCGGCCAGGGCGCCACCTACTCGGAGAACCAGCTGCTGTTCATCGACCGGCACAACTACCTCGAAGAGACGTACTGGACGTTCTCCTACAGCCCGATCTCCGGTGAGCGGGGCGAGGTGCTGGGCATCCTGGTCGCCGTCCAGGACACCACCGAGCAGGTGGTCCGCCAGCGCAGGATGGAAGTGCTCAACGACCTCGGCGAGGTGTCGGCCGCCGGATCGGTCGCGCAGACCGCGCGCTCCGCCGTCGCCGCGCTGGGCCGCCACGGCGCCGACCTGCCGTTCGCGCTGGCGTACTTGTTCGACGAGGGGCAGGCGTCGCTGGCCGCCGCGTACGGGATCGGTCCCGGGGAGCGCGCCGCGCCCGCGGTGCTGGACCGCGGCGGGGAACCGGTCTGGCCGTTGTGGGACGGCGGGACCAGGGTGTGCGACGAGCTGCGGAAGCGGTTCGGGCCGGACTTCGTGCAGCCGGTGGTCGTCGGCACGGCCGCGCCGGACCGCGCCGTGGTGCTGCCGCTGGTCGCCGCAGGCCGGGCGGAGCCGGTGGGCGCGCTGGTGCTCGGGGTGTCGGCCTACCAGGCGCTGGACGCGGACTACCGGGCCTTCCTCGAACTGCTCGGCGGGCAGGTGTCGAGCCTGATCACCGACGCGCTCGCCTACGAGGGCGAGCGCCGTCGTTCGGAGGCGCTGGCCGAACTGGACCGCGCGAAGAGCGAGTTCTTCGCCAACGTCAGCCACGAGTTCCGCACCCCGCTGACGCTCATCGCCGGGCCGGCCGAGGACGCGCTGGCCGACACCGCCGAGCCGTTGCCGCCCGGTCAGCGCGAGCGGCTGGAGCTGGTGCACCGCAACGCCGGACGGCTGCGGCGGCTGGTGAACGACCTGCTCGACTTCGCCAAGATCGAGGCCGGTCGCCTGCAGCCGGACGCCACGCCGCACGACCTGGCCGCGCTGACCACGGAGATCGCGGAGAGTTTCGCCCCGGCCGTGCGACGCGCCGGGCTGCGGTTCGAGATCGACTGCCCGCCGCTGTCCCGAGCGGTGAACGTCGATCCGGACATGTGGGAGAAGATCGTCCTCAACCTGCTGTCCAACGGGCTCAAGTACACGCGGGAGGGCGGGGTCGCGGTCCGGCTGCGGGAGGTGGACGGGCACGCCGAGCTGACGGTCGCCGACACCGGCGCCGGCATCCCGGCCGACGAGCTGCCGAGGCTGTTCCAGCGGTTCCACCGGGCGCGCGGGCGGGAGGGCCGCTCCCACGAGGGCGCCGGGATCGGGCTGGCGCTGGTGCAGGAACTGGTGCGGTTGCACGACGGCACGGTGTCGGCGGATTCGGTGGAGGGGGCCGGGAGCACCTTCTCGGTCCGGTTGCCGCTCGCGGCGGTCGCGCCCCCGGCGGCCGTCGACCTCGCGCTCGCCGCCGCGCCCGCCTACCGCGAGGAAGCGCTGCAGTGGCGCCTCGACGGGGAAGGCGAGACGGCGCAGCCCGGCGAGCAGCCGGGGCCGACGCTGCTGGTGGTCGAGGACAACACCGATCTGAGCCGGTTCATCGCGCGGATGCTGCGCCCGATCGGCCGGGTCCTGCTCGCGCGGGACGGCGTCGAAGGGCTGGAGCTGGCGCGGCGGCACCGCCCGGATCTCGTGTTGTCGGACGTGATGATGCCGCGCCTGGACGGGTTCGGGCTCATCCGGGCGCTGCGGGCGGAACCGGCGACGAAGTCGGTGCCGGTGCTGTTCCTGTCCGCGCGGGCCGGGGTCGAGGCGGCGGTGTCCGGTCTGGAGGCCGGCGCGGACGACTACCTGCCGAAACCGTTCTCCGGCGCGGAGCTGCTCGCGCGGGTGCGGGCGAACCTGGCGCTGTCCGGTCTGCGGCGGCGTGAGTCGGAGTTCCGCCGCGCGTTGTTCGAGTCGTTGCGGGAGGGCGTGTTCGTCGCGGACAGCGACGGCACGGTGGTCGAGGTCAACCCGGCGTTCGCCAGGATCACCGGGTACGGCGCGGAAAGCGTGCCGATGGCCTGGCCGTACCCGTGGCTGGGTGCGGACGCCGCGCGCGTGCCGGCCACCGATCTGGTGGGCTACCTGGGGGACGGGCACGAGGTGTCGGTCCGGGTGGAGCGCCCGGACGGGCGCGAGGCGTGGGCCGCGCTGACCCTCACGCGCGTCGCCGAGGACGACGGGCGGGCGTGGCTGGTCGGGACGTTGCGGGACGTGACGGTCGAGAAGAAGGCGGCGGACCGGGAGGCGGTGCTGGCCGCGTTCGCCGCGGACCTGGCGGCCGCCACCGATGTCGCCGAGGTGCTGAACGCCGGGGTGTCGGCGCTGCGGGCGATCCTCGGTGCGACGCGGGTGGTGGCGGCGATCTGGCCGACCGTGGAGAGCGGCGGGTTGCTCG
>NZ_JBEXTX010000180.1:0-9894 GCF_040614175.1 Amycolatopsis sp. NPDC006131 | reverse complement strand
GCCGGGGTGATGGCCGGGCCGCTGGTCCGCTCCTCCTACCGCGCCGGCCGGCTCTACGCCCAGACCAAGCGCCACCGCGGCGAGGAACTGCCCGCCAACCTCGCGCACCTGGCCGAAGCCGGACCCGCCGCCCAGGAAGCCAGCAGCCTCCTGACGCGCTGAAAGTCGGGGGAATTCCCTGACGAAAGTGCGCCGCGAGCCCGATACCGTGCACGGTAGTTTGAAGGGGTCAGCAGGGGCAAAAGGGACAGGGGATCACACGTGGCGCTGGTAACCGACATCCTGGAATGGCTGCAGGCACTGCCGCAGCCGGCGTTGGTCGGCGCGACCGGCGCACTCGTGTTCGCCGAGTGCACCATCGGGCTGGGCTTCATCGCCCCCGGCGAGTCGGGACTGCTGGTCGCCGCGACCACCGCGAACACCGCGCCGCGGTTCCTGATCCTGTGGGCGGTGGTGGCGGTGTGCGCCACCCTCGGCGACTCGCTCGGGTACGCGATCGGGCGGAAGTTCGGGCCGCGGCTGCGCGAGACCAAGCTGATCCAGAAATACGGCACGGACGCGTGGGACAAGGCGACGGACGTGCTGCACCGCAGGGGCGCGTGGGCGGTGTTCTTCGCCCGGTTCCTGCCGGTGATCCGGACGCTGACGCCGGCCGCGGCGGGCACCTCGGGACTGGAGTTCCGCAAGTTCCTGCCCGCGGCGGCAGCGGGCGCGATCAGCTGGTCGCTGCTGCACGTCAGCCTGGGCGCCGCGATGGGCGAGGCGGCCAAGCGCATCGAGGGCGTGCTCAACACCGGCGGCCTGATCGTGGTCGGCGTGCTGGCCGCCGTCGCGGTCTTCTTCCTGCTGCGGTGGAAGAAGAAGAAGGCGATGGGCAAGCTCGACGAGCGCACCGCGGAGCCCAGCAAGGCCGAGTGACCCGCCGCGCGGGACCTTCCACGAGCGCAGAACTCACCACGGCGAGTTCTGCGCTCGTGCGCGTTCAGCGGGCGGCGGCGATCAGCTCTTCGGCCGCCTGGACGTCCAGGGTCGCGTGCACGCCGAAGTCCACGGCGGTCGCCGGGGCCTGTTCGGCTGGGCGCCGGGGCGCGGCGTGCACGTGCCGCACGCCGGTGGCCTCCAGCACCTGGCGCACGTTGTGCGGCCGGATCCCGCCGCACGCCATCACCGTGACCCGGTCGCCTGCCGCCTCCGTCATCCGCGCCAGCAGCGGCGCCCCCTCGACGGCGGTCGCCGCCTGGCCGGAGCTGAGCACGCGCCGCACCCCCAGCTCCGCCAGCACCTCCAGCGCCACCAGCGGATCCGCGCACACGTCGACCGCACGGTGGAACGTCACCTCGCGGCCACCGGCGGCGGCCACCAGCTCACCCACCACGACCCGGTCGACCTCGCCTGCCGCGGTCAGCGCCCCGACCACGACACCCGCCGCTCCGGCCGCGACCGCGTGCCGCACGTCCGCGAGCATCGCGTCCACCTCGGCAGGCGCGTAGCGGAACCCGCCGTCCCGCGGCCGGATCAGCACGTGCACCCCGGCGCGCGTGCAGCGCGCCAGGGTGGCCGCGAGCAGCCCCGGCCCGGGCGTCAGCCCGCCCAGCGCGCCCGCGGCGCACAGCTCGACGCGGTCCGCGCCGAGCCGGTCCGCCGCGATCGCACCGTCCACAGTGTCCGTGCTCAGCTCGACGAAGGCCACCGCCGAGTAGTACCACGGCTCAGCCGGTCGAGTACCGCCGCGCGACGTCCTCCGCGGTGGACGCGCCGGCCCGCCAGTCCGCGATCCACGGCCCGGTGCCCTCGCTCGGGTCCAGGACACCCTCCTCCAGCCAGGTGAAGGCGCCGTCCATGACCCGGTCGGTGAGGCGGCGGTCCAGGTCGTCGGTGTTGCGCCACAGGCCCTCGAACAACGTCTCGATCCGCACCCGCGCCTGGCGGCAGAACACGTCGGCCAGCTCGTAGGCGGCTTCGCCCTCCCGGACGTCGTCCTCGCGCTGCATCTCCGCCCGCACGCACGCCGCGGACATCGCGAACAGCTCGGCGCCGATGTCGACGATCCGGCCGAGGAACCCCTGCCGCTTCTCCAGCCCCGCCTGCCAGCGCGCCATCCCGTAGAACGTCGAGCGAGCCAGCTTGCGGGCCGTGCGCTCGATGTAACGCAGGTGCGGCGCGAGCTGCCCGAACTCCGCGAACGACGTGGGCACCTGGCCGCGGCCGGTGACCAGCTGCGGCAGCCACTTCGCGTAGAACCCGCTGGCCTTGGCCGCGGCCTTCGCCTTCGCGGGCAGGTCGGCCTCCACGTCGGCGAGCGCCCCGGCGGCCGCCAGGTGCGCGTCCACCGCCTCGCGGGCGATGAGCAGGTGCATGATCTCGGTCGAGCCCTCGAAGATGCGGTTGATCCGCAGGTCGCGCACCAGCTGTTCGACGCCGACCGCCCGTTCCCCGCGCGCCGCGAGCGACTGCGCGGTCTCGTAGCCGCGGCCGCCGCGGATCTGCATCAGCTCGTCGGCGATCTTGCAGGACATCTCGCTGGCGTACAGCTTGGCCAGCGCCGCCTCGATGCGGATGTCGTTGCGGCCCTCGTCGCTCATGTGGCCGGACAGCTCCTGCACGCTCTCCAGCGCGTACGTCGTCGCGGCGATGAACGAGATCTTGTTCGCCACGGCCGCGTGCCCGGCGATCGGCTTGCCCCACTGCACGCGGGCCGCGGACCACTCGCGGGCGATCTTGAGGCACCACTTGCCCGCGCCCGCGCACATCGACGGGATCGACAACCGCCCGGTGTTGAGCGTGGCCAGCGCGATCTTGAGCCCCTTGCCCTCGCCGCCGACGACCGCGTCCGCGGGCACCCGCACCTGGTGGAAGCGGGTGACGCCGTTTTCGATGCCACGCAGGCCCATGAACGCGTTGCGACGCTCCACGGTGATGCCGGGCGAGTCCATCTCGACGATGAACGCGGTGATCCCGCCGCGGTGCCCCTCGCTGCGCGGCACCCGCGCCATCACGACGACCAGTTCGGCGACGACACCGTTGGTGGTCCACAACTTCACGCCGTCGAGGAGGTACCCGCCGTCCTCGGTGGGCGTCGCGGTGGTCGCCAGGCGCGCCGGGTCGGAGCCGACGTCGGGCTCGGTGAGCAGGAAGGCGGTCACCGCGCCCTTCGCGCAGCGCGGCAGGAACTTCGCCTTCTGCTCGGGCGTGCCTGCCAGCTTCAGGGGTTCCGGCACGCCGATCGACTGGTGCGCCGACAGCAGCACGCCCAGCGTCGGGTGGACCGAGCCGAGCAACGCGAGCGCGCGGTTGTAGGCGACCTGGGACAGCCCGAGCCCGCCGTACTCCTCCGGGATCTTGATGCCGAAGCAGCCCAGCTCGGCCAGGCCCTTGACGTACTCGTCCGGGATGCGCGCCTCCCGCTCGATGACGGCGCCGTCGAGGGTTTCGGCGTACTCGCGCAGGCGGGTGAGGAACTGCTCGGCCTTCTTCGCGGCCGCGGGTTCGGCACGCGGGTGGGGGTGGACGAGGTCGAGCCGGAACCGCCCGAGGTAGAGCTCCTTCGCGAACGACGGCTTGCCCCAGCCGCTCTCCCGGGCCTCCTCGGCGACCGCGCGGGCTTCCTTCTCCGTCACCTTCGGCTGATCAACCACCGAACACCTCCTCGGTGCGCCGTCAAGACATTGTGACCAGTGTTACTCACCGGTAGCGCGAACGGAAGCCCCTCGACCGGGGTGGTGAATGCCACCGCGCGTCCGATGGCGGCGCGCGGGGACGCGGAGCACCATGCGAGTGGAGGTGGTCCGATGGCCGAGGTCGACCTGCCCCGCCCGGTCGGGTTCGTGCTCGGCGGGGGCGGCAGCCTGGGTGCGATGCAGGTCGGCATGCTGCGCGCCCTCACCGAGGCCGGGATCCGGCCCGACCTGGTCGTCGGCACGTCGGTGGGGTCCCTCAACGGCGCGGTGCTCGCGCTGGACCCGGACGACGCCGGCGAGCGGCTGCGCAAGACCTGGACGCACATGACCCGCCACGAGGCGTTCCCCGGCGGGGTCCTCAGCCAAGTGCGCACCCTGCGGCACAGCAAGACCCACCTCTTCCCGAACATCGGCCTGGCGACGATCGTCGACGACCACCTCGGGCCGGGCACCACGTTCGAGGACCTCGCGCTGCCGCTGGGCGTCGTCGCGACCGACGTGGACACCGCGGAGGCGCGCCTGTTCACCTCCGGCGACCTGCGGCCGCCCCTGCTGGCGAGCGCGGCGATCCCGGGCATCTACCCGCCGGTCGAGCACGACGGGCGCCTGCTCTACGACGGCGGCCTCGTCGCGAACGTGCCGATGCGGCAGGCGCTGGTGCTGGGCGCGCGGTCGCTCGTGGTGCTGGACTGCGCCTTCCCCGGCCAGATCCCGTCGCCGCCGCAGACGTTCGCCGAGGTGCTGATGTACACGGCGATGGTGAGCATGCGGAACCAGGCCGTGCTGGAGGCGCCGATCGCGGCCGCGGAGGTGCCGGTGGTCTACCTGCCGGGGCCGCGCCCGGTGCGGCTGAGCCCGCTGGACTTCAGCCGCACCGAGGAGCTGACCGACCTCGCGTTCGAGGCCGCGCGGATCTACCTGGACGGCCTGGTGATCGACGGGCCAGGCCTCTACGGCGGCCCCGGGGTCAAAATCGGGTGACGCGGGCCACTCCGGGACAACAAACCGGGTGAGGGCACGTCTATCCGGGCGCGGTAGTTTTGCTTTCTCACCCACTATTTCCCAAAAAGAGACCACATGACAGTCAAGAAGACTTTACCTTTCACCCGCAGCGCGCCGATCGCGGCTGGACTGCTCGCGGTGGCGCTCTTTCTGTCGGCCTGCAGTTCCGGCAATTCGGGCAATGCGAACAACGGCGGCACGGCCGCGCCCGGCACCTCGAGCCAGGCGGCGGCGGTTTCCGTTTCCATCGAACCCGCGAACGGGAAGAACATCAGCCCGGTCACGCCGATCGTGGTGAAGGCGGCCAACGGCACGCTCCGCGACGTGACCGTCCAGAACGCCGCGAAGCACACCACCGTGAAGGGCGAGTTCTCGGCGGACAAGACCACCTGGACCTCGTCCGAACCGCTCGGGTACGGCAGCACCTACACGATCGACGCGCACGGCGCCGACGGCAGCGGCAAGACGGTCGACCAGCAGGGCCAGGTGACCACGGTGTCGCCGTCGAAGCAGGCGAACCCGAACATGATCCCCGCGCCGGCTTCGGTGGCCCAGACCGGTGTCGGGGTCGGGCAGCCCATCGTCTTCCAGTTCAGCTACCCGGTGAAGAACAAGGCGGACGTGGAAAAGCAGCTGTCGGTGGTGTCGAATCCGCCGCAGCAGGGCGGCTGGTACTGGATCGACGACAAGAACGTGCATTACCGGCCCAAGGAGTACTGGCAGCCGGGCACGACGCTGACCGTTTCCGCGAAGATCTACGGTGTCGATTTCGGCAACGGCGTCTACGGCGCGGAGGACCGCACCGAGACCTACCACGTGCACGATTCCTGGATCGCGAAAGCCGACGGCAACACCGAGCAGATGCAGATCCTGCACAACGGCCAGGTGGTGAAGACCATGCCGATTTCGATGGGCAAGGACGCCACCCCGACGCACCTGGGCGCGCACGTCATTTCGTTCAAGGCGCAGAGCTACACGATGGACTCCTGCACCTACGGCGTCTGCCAGGGCGATCCGAAGTGGTACCGGTCCGAGGAGAAGTGGACCGAGCGCATCTCCAACGACGGCGAGTTCGTCCACGAGAACCCGAACAGCGTGGGCGCGCAGGGCAACTCGAACGTGTCGCACGGCTGCATCAACCTCAACGCCGAGAACGCCGAGTGGTTCTTCAACAACCTGGGGCTGGGTGACGTGGTCGAGGTGACCAACTCCGGCGGGCAGCAGCTGCCGGTGTGGGACCTCTACGGCGACTGGGCGCTGTCGTGGGAGCAGTGGCAGCAGGGCAGCGCGCTGAAGTGACCTGTGGTGATCGCGGTTCCGGGGCGGCACGATGGGGGTCATGACTGCCCCGGAACTCGATCACGCGCGACGGCTCGTGGACGGCGCTTCGCGGATCGTCGCGCTCACCGGCGCCGGTGTCTCCACCGATTCGGGCATCCCGGACTTCCGGGGCCCGCAGGGGGTGTGGACGAAGAACCCGGCCGCCGAGAAGCTGTCGCACATCGACGACTACGTCGCCAGCCGTGAGGTGCGTGAGCAGTCGTGGCAGGCCCGGCTCGACCACCCCGGGTGGTGGGCCAGGCCGAACGCGGCGCACCTGGCCCTGGTCGACCTGGAACGGCAGGGCAGGCTGTCGGCGATCCTCACGCAGAACATCGACGGGCTGCACCAGAAGGCCGGGAACTCGCCGGACCGGGTGGTCGAGCTGCACGGCACGATGGCCGACACGATCTGCCTGGCCTGCGACGACCGCCGCGACATGCACGAGACGCTGGACCGCGTGCGGGCCGGGGAGTCCGACCCGGAGTGCGAGATCTGCGGCGGGATCCTCAAGTCCGCGACGGTGTCCTTCGGGCAGATGCTCGACCCGGAGGTGGTGGACCGCGCCCGCGAAGCCGCCGAGACGTGCGACCTGATGCTGGCGCTGGGCACCTCGCTGACCGTGCACCCGGCCGCCGGCCTGGTGGACATCGCGGCGGCCGCCGGGGCGCCGGTGATCATCGCGAACGCCTCCGAAACGCCCTACGACGACGTGGCGACCGTGGTGTTGCGTGAGCCGCTGGGCGAGGTGCTGCCGAAGCTGGTCAGTCGCTGACCGGTTCGCCGTGGCTGGCGATCACCACCGTGGCCACCAGCGCCGCGACGACCAGCGCGGTCAGGTACACCGGCACCGGCGTGAACGACACCGCCAGCGCCAGCACCGCGGCGAGCGGGAAGCCGATCGCGATCGGGCGGCACTCGTTGCGCGGCCCGACGTGCAGCAGCCACACGCTGACCAGGAACACCGCCACGGGCACGGTGGTGGCGAACGCGGCGACCAGCTCGGGCGCGTGGCCGGTGTGGGTCTCGTGGTCCAGCGCGACCTCGATGCCGACGCCGACCGCGGCCGCCGACGTGAAGATCAGGTAGTGGCCGTAGCCCCAGGCGTAGCCGTACTTGAACTGGGCGAGCCGCTGGTGGCCGGGCTGGTCGAAGTACAGCCACCACATGCCGAACACCAGGACCAGCCCGGCCAGCGCGAGGAACACCAGGTTCAGCACGTCGTGACCGGTGTCGATCGCCTCGCGGACCGCGTTCGTCGCGCCGAAGATCGTTTCGCCGAGCACGATCAGCGTGAACAGGCCGTACCGCTCGGCGATGTGGTGGCGGTGCCAGTTGGTCGGCGTGCGGCGCTCGGCCCAGACCGGCACGAGCATCTCGGCCGCGGCGAGCACCAGGAAACTGGGCAGGAACCACGATTCGGGCACCGCGAGCCGCGCGATCCAGCCGGCCTGCACGATCATGATGCCCAGCGCGTACCGCAGTGCCGTGGACCGGCATTCGGGCACGCTCCGGGCGGCCCGCAGCCACTGCGCGACCATCGCCAGCCGCATCAGCACGTACCCGATCACGATGACCGTGAAGTCGTCGGAGAACGCCTTCCCCACGCCGGCGGCGACGACCAGCGCGCCGCCGATCTGCACGAACGTCAGCAACCGGTAGGGGCCGTCGTCGGTGTCGAACGCGGAGGCGAACCAGGTGAAGTTCACCCAGCCCCACCAGATCGCGAAGAACACGAGCAGGAAGCTCAGCACGCCGTGGCCGACGTGGTTCTCCGACAACGCGTGGTGCAGTTCCGCCGCGGCCTGGCCGACCGCGACGACGAAACACAGGTCGAACAACAATTCCAGCGGGGTCGCCGCGCGGTGCTCCTCGTCGCGGTTCCGCGCCGTCATCGGCCGGTACCAGACGCGGTACCGCCGGTTCGCGGGTGCCACGGACATGCCTCGCCCCTCCCGATCGGCTGCTGTCCGCCTCATCCCAGCACACACGACGGGTGGGCCCGGCTCCCCCTCGTCCGGGCCCACCCACGTGGGTGCCTTCCTGCCGCCGTACGATCCCCCGCGGACGCCGACGGTACCGGGCTGGGCGTGACCCTGAGTGTCCGATCTCGAGAGCCCGGAGCGCGGTCCCCATCCCCGGAACCCGCTCCACATAGCCACTGTCCGTAGCTGATCCCCGCACCGTGAAGGCAAGTCAAGGTTTACCCGGTCGCTCTCCGTAGATCTAGCACCTTCGGGGAAGTCTCACTCATATGGAGCAGCAGTTGTGGCGCTGAGTAGTTGATCGTTAGAGGCGCGTGCTCGCCGGGCGCGGAGTTCGGCGATCCCGAGCCCCAGTGCGAAGAGGACAAAACCGACGGCACACAGCAGTGAGACGGCGAGCGCGGCCGGGAAGTCGTTGCCGGACGCGGGGAGGACCGCCCGGAACACCGACGCGAGCACCGCGGTGCCGATCGCCGTGCCGATCCGCTGCCCGGTCTGCAACGCTCCCCCGGCGACGCCGGCCATCCGCGTCGGCACGCACTCCAGCGTCAGGGTCGTGTTGGGCGAAATCACCATGCCGCCCCCGATCCCGGCCACCAGCAGGGGCAACGCGACCACCAGACCGAGGTCCTGCCCCGGTGCGAGCCACGCCAGCAGCGCGACGACACCCAGCCCCAGTGCGACCAGCGACAGGCCGGTGACCGTGAGGCGGCGCCCCCACCGCGCGACGAGCCGTCCCGCCACCGCCGCGGAAACCGCCGCGCCCACCGCGAACGGCGTCACCGCCAGCCCGGATTCCAGCGGCGTGTAACCGAGGCCCTGCTGGAAGAACATCGCGAACACCAGCCAGATCCCGGCGAACCCGCAGAAGTACACCGCGCCGATCACCGCGCCCGGGGTGTAGCCCGGGGTTTCGGTGAACAACCGGACGTCCATCAGCGGCGTGCGCTCGTGCCGCACCACGCGCCGCTCCCAGCGGACGAACGCGAAGCCGAACACGGCCGCGACCGGGAACAACCACCACAGCCGCCGCAGACCGTCCTCTTCGGACTCCACCAGCGGCAGCAGCACGCCCAGCACGGCGAGCCCGAGCAGCAGCACACCGACGAAGTCGATCTCGGACCGCAGCCGCGCGGGACGGCCCTCGGCACGCGGCAGCAACCGCAACGCCAGCACGAACGCGAACGCCCCGATCGGCACGTTCACGAAGAACACCCACCGCCACCCGTGCTCCTCACCGAACACGGCGAGGATGAGACCACCCAGCACCGGCCCGACAGCCGTGGAGATGCCGACGACCGACCCGAACGCGCCGAACGCCTTGCCCCGCTCCGCGCCGCGGAACAGGTCCTGGATCAGCCCGGTGTTCTGCGGCGTGAGCAACCCGGCCGCGCACCCCTGCAGCAACCGCGCGACGACCAGCACCTCACCCGTCGGCGCGGCGCCCGCGAACGCACTCATCGCCACGAACGCCGCCAGCGCGATGAGGAACATCCGGCGCCTGCCCAGGGCGTCGCCCAGCCTGCCGCCGGACACCAGCACCAGGCCGAAAGTGAGCGCGTAGCCCGAGACGACCCACTGCGCGGTGCCGGCGTCGCCGCCGATCCCCTTCTGGATGGACGGCAACGCCACGTTCACGATGCTGACGTCCAGCAGGCCCATGAAACCGGCGGTGAGCGTTACGGCCAGGGCTTTCCAGCGGCGTGGGTCTTGTTGCTGGGTGAGGGTCACTCATCCATGGTGGCTTGTTCGTTGTGGTTGCGCGCGCTACGAGCCGCTACGCGGGTTCTCAATCGTCGGCTTCGCTTCGCTACGCCCCGATTGAGAGGTCCCCTCCCGAACCCGATCTGAAATCGTTCGGTTGCCGAGACACCGCGTCAAGGCGGGAAAGCGTGCCTTGACCCGGTGGC
>NZ_JBEXTX010000179.1:0-10222 GCF_040614175.1 Amycolatopsis sp. NPDC006131 | reverse complement strand
GCACAAACCGGGGCGCTGGGACGTTGACCAGCGGCACGGGCGTGGTCGACCTCGAACCCTGACGGTGCGCGTTGGGCTCGGGGCGGGCCGTCGCGGCTTCGTTGCCGCGGCGGCCCGCCCCGGGGCACTAGGCGATCGGCCGGTCCGTCGGCGCGATCGGCGCCGGCAGGACGTTCCGGCCGGTCAGGTAGGAGTCCACGCCGGCCGCGGCGGAGCGGCCCTCGGCGATCGCCCACACGATCAGCGACTGCCCGCGGCCCATGTCACCGGCCACGAACACGTTCTCCACGCTGGTGCGGAAATCCGCGTCCCGGGCGACGTTGCCGCGCGCGTCCAGCTCCACGCCGAGCTGCTCGATCAGGCCTTCGCGCTGCGGGCCGACGAAGCCCATCGCCAGCAGCACCAGCTGCGCGGGCAGCTCCCGCTCGGTGCCCTCGACCTCGACGAACTTCCCGCCCTCGTTGCGGACCTCGACCAGCCGCAGCGCCCGCAGGTTCCCGTCCTCGTCGGCGAGGAACTCCTGCGTGCTCACCGAGTACAGCCGCTCGCCGCCCTCCTCGTGCGCCGAGGACACCCGGAAGATCATCGGGTACATCGGCCACGGGTGCGCCTCCGACCGGGTCTCCGGCGGTCGCGGCATGATCTCCAGCTGGGTCACCGAAAGCGCGCCCTGCCGGTGCGACGTGCCGACGCAGTCCGCGCCGGTGTCACCGCCGCCGATCACCACGACGTGCTTGCCCTCGGCCGAAATCGGCGACGACTCCAGCTCACCCGACGCCACCCGGTTCGCCAGCGGCAGGAACTCCATCGCCTGGTGAATGCCCGGGATCTCGCGGCCCTTCACCGGCAGGTCCCGCCACGCGGTCGCGCCACCGGCCAGCACCACCGCGTCGTAGGACGACCGCAGCTCCTCCGCCGTGATGTCGACCCCGACGTTCACACCGGTCCGGAACTCCGTGCCCTCGGCCCGCATCTGGTCCAGCCGCCGGTCCAGCCGGCGCTTCTCCATCTTGAACTCGGGGATGCCGTACCGCAGCAGCCCGCCGATCGCGTCGGCCCGCTCGAACACGACCACGTCGTGCCCGGCGCGGGTCAGCTGCTGCGCCGCCGCCAGGCCGGACGGACCGGACCCGACCACCGCGACCTTCTTGCCGGTGCGCGTCTTCGGGGGCTGCGGCGTGATCCAGCCTTCCTCCCACGCGCGGTCCACGATGGAGATCTCGACCCGCTTGATCGTCACCGGGTCGTCGTTGATCCCCAGCACGCACGCGGTCTCGCACGGCGCGGGGCACAGCGTCCCGGTGAACTCCGGGAAGTTGTTCGTGGCGTGCAGCCGCTCGATCGCGTCGCGCCAGTCGTCGCTCCAGACCAGCGTGTTCCACTCCGGGATCAGGTTGCCCAGCGGGCAGCCCTGGTGGCAGAACGGGATGCCGCAGTCCATGCAGCGGCCGGCCTGCTTCTCCAGCTTGTTCGACGCGAAGTCCTCGTACACCTCGCGCCAGTCGAGCAGCCGCAGCGGCACCGGCCGGGTCTTCGGCGTCTCGCGCGGCGTCGTCAGAAAACCCTTGGGGTCAGCCATGTGCGGCCTCCATGATGGCTTCGTTCACGTCCCGGCCGTCGCGCTCGGCTTCCGCCTGCGCGGCCAGGACCCGCTTGTAGTCCTTGGGCATGACCTTGGCGAACCGGGCGATCGTGGTCTCCCAGTCGGCCAGCAGCTCCCGCGCCACCGGCGACTCGGTCTCCACGAAGTGCGCCTCGACCGCGTCCCGCAGGAACTCGACGTCCTCGTCGTCCAGCGGGTCCACGTCGACCATCTCCGGGTTCACCCGCAGCGGCGACAGGTCCAGCACGTAGGCGATCCCGCCGGACATGCCGGCGGCGAAGTTGCGTCCGGTCGGCCCGAGCACGACCACGCGACCGCCGGTCATGTACTCGCAACCGTGGTCGCCGACGCCCTCCACGACGGCCAGCGCGCCCGAGTTGCGCACGCAGAACCGCTCGCCGACCTTGCCGCGCAGGAAGATCTGCCCGCCGGTCGCGCCGTAGCCGATCACGTTGCCCGCGATGATGTTCGCCGACGTGTCGAACTTCGCCTCCTTGGGCGGCCGCACGATGATGCGGCCACCGGAGAGGCCCTTGCCCACGTAGTCGTTGCCGTCGCCGAACAGCCGCAGCGTGATGCCCTTCGGGATGAACGCGCCGAACGACTGCCCGGCGGTGCCGGTGAAGGTCACGTCGATCGTGTCGTCCGGCAGGCCCTCGCCGCCCCAGCGCTTGGTCAGCTCCGACCCGAGCATGGTGCCGACGGTCCGGTTCACGTTGCGCACCGGCAGTTCCAGCCGCACCTTGTCCCCGGAGTTCAGCGCGCCCTCGGCGAGCTGGATCAGCGTGTTGTCCAGCGCCTTCTCCAGGCCGTGGTCCTGCTTGACCACCTGGTGCCGCGCGGCACGCGGCTCCAGCTCGGGCACGTGGAAGATCGGCGACAGGTCCAGCCCGCGCGCCTTCCAGTGGTCGACCGCGGGACGGGTGTCGAGCACCTCGGCGTGCCCGACGGCCTCCTCGATCGAGCGGAAGCCCAGCCGCGCCAGGTACTCGCGCACCTCCTGCGCGATGAACTCGAAGAAGTTCACCACGTACTCGGCCTTGCCGCTGAACTTCTCGCGCAGCTTCGGGTTCTGCGTCGCGACGCCGACCGGGCAGGTGTCCAGGTGGCAGACGCGCATCATGATGCAGCCGGACACCACCAGCGGCGCGGTCGCGAAGCCGAACTCCTCGGCGCCGAGCAGCGCGGCGATCACGACGTCACGGCCGGTCTTGAGCTGGCCGTCGGTCTGCACCACGATCCGGTCGCGCAGCCGGTTGGCCAGCAAGGTCTGCTGCGTCTCGGCCAGGCCCAGCTCCCACGGGCCGCCCGCGTGCTTGATCGAGGACAGCGGCGAGGCACCGGTGCCGCCGTCGTGACCGGAGATCAGCACGACGTCCGCGTGCGCCTTCGACACACCGGCCGCGACCGTGCCGACGCCGACCTCGGACACCAGCTTCACGTGGATGCGGGCGGCCGGGTTGGCGTTCTTCAGGTCGTGGATCAGCTGCGCCAGGTCCTCGATCGAGTAGATGTCGTGGTGCGGCGGCGGGGAAATCAGGCCCACACCCGGCGTGGAGTGCCGCGTCTTCGCGATCCACGGGTAGACCTTCGCGCCGGGCAGCTGACCGCCCTCGCCGGGCTTCGCGCCCTGCGCCATCTTGATCTGGATGTCGTCGGCGTTGACCAGGTACTCGCTGGTGACGCCGAACCGGCCGCTCGCGACCTGCTTCACGGCGCTGCGCCGCTCCGGGTCGTACAGCCGCTCCGGGTCCTCGCCGCCCTCACCCGTGTTGGACTTGCCACCCAGCCGGTTCATCGCGATCGCCAGAGTCTCGTGCATCTCCTGCGAGATCGAGCCGTAGGAGATGGCGCCGGTGGCGAACCGCTTGACGATCTCGGAGACCGGCTCGACCTCCTCGATCGGCACCGGCGGGCGCACGCCCTCCTTCAGCTCGAACAGGCCGCGCAGGGTGAACAGCTTCTTCGACTGCTCGTCGACGGCGTTCGTGTACTCCTTGAACACCTCGTAGCGGCCGGTGCGCGTGGAGTGCTGCAGCTTGAAGACCGTGTGCGGGTTGAACAGGTGCGGCTCGCCCTCGCGCCGCCACTGGTAGTCCGAGCCGATCTCCAGCTCGCGGTGGTTCGGGCGGAACCCGTCGCGCGGGAACGCGCGGGCGTGCCGCTGCCGGACCTCCTCGTGCAGCACGTCGAAGCCGACGCCGCCCAGCCGCGAGGTGGTGCCGGTGAAGCAGGTGTCGATGACCTCCTGCGACAGGCCGAGCGCCTCGAAGATCTGCGCGCCGGTGTAGGAGGCCACAGTGGACACTCCCATCTTCGACATGGTCTTGCGTACGCCCTTGCCCAGCGCCTTGATCAGGTTGCGGGTCGCCTGCTGCGCGGTGACGCCCGGGATCTTGCCGTCGCGGGCCAGCTCCTCGACCGTGGCCATAGCCAGGTACGGGTTGACCGCGGCGGCGCCGTAACCCAGCAGCAGCGCGATGTGGTGCACCTCGCGGGCGTCGGCGGTCTCGGCGATGATGCCGACCTGCGTGCGGGTCTTCTGCCGCACCAGGTGGTGGTGCACCGCGCCGGTGAGCAGCAGCGACGGGATCGCCGCGTGGTCGGCGTCGACCCCGCGGTCGGACAGCACGATCAGCCGCGCGCCCTCGGAGATCGCGTTGGACACCTCGGTGCGGATCTCCTCCAGGCGCGCCAGCAGCGCGTCGCCGCCGCCGTGCACGTCGTAGAGGCCGTGGATGGTGACCGCGGTGAACTCGGGCAGGTCGCCGTCGTCGTTGATGTGCACCAGCTTGGCCAGCTCGTCGTTGTCCAGCACCGGGAACGGCAGGACGACGCGGCGGCACGACTCGCCGGTGGCCTCCAGCAGGTTCGGCTGCGCGCCGAGCTGGGTGCCAAGCGACGTCACCAGCTCCTCGCGGATGGCGTCCAGCGGCGGGTTGGTGACCTGGGCGAACAGCTGGATGAAGTAGTCGAAGATCGGCCGCGGGCCGGACGACAGCGGCGCGAGCGGCGAGTCGTTGCCCATCGAGCCGATCGGCTCCGCACCACTGCGCGCCATCGGCGACAGCAGGGTGTCGAGCTCTTCTTCGGTGTAGCCGAAGGCCTGCTGGCGGCGCACCAGCGAGGCGTGCGTGGGCACCTCGCGCTCGCGCTCGGGCAGTTCTTCCAGGCGCACCAGGCCCTGGTCGACCCAGTCGCCGTAGGGGTGCTCGGCGGCCAGCTGCCCCTTGATCTCCTCGTCGTCGATGATGCGGCCCTCGGCCGTGTCGACGAGGAACATGCGGCCCGGCTCCAGCCGGCCCTTCTTCACGATCGTCGACTGGTCCAGCTCCAGCACGCCGACCTCGCTGGCGAGCACGACCAGGCCGTCCTCGGTGACCCAGTACCGCGCGGGGCGCAGGCCGTTGCGGTCCAGCACCGCGCCGATCTGGGTGCCGTCGGTGAACGACACCAGCGCCGGGCCGTCCCACGGCTCCATCAGCGTGGAATGGAACTCGTAGAAGGCGCGGCGCGCCTCGTCCATCTCCTCGTGGTTCTCCCACGCCTCCGGGATCATCATGAGGACGGCGTGCGGCAGGCTGCGCCCGCCGAGGTGCAGCAGTTCGAGGACCTCGTCGAAGCTCGCCGAGTCGCTCGCGCCGCGGGTGATGATCGGGTAGATCCGCTTGAGGTCACCGGGGATCAGGTCGGTGGACAGCATCGACTCGCGCGCGTCCATCCAGTTCCGGTTGCCGCGCAGCGTGTTGATCTCGCCGTTGTGCGCCACGTACCGGTACGGGTGGGCCAGCGGCCACGACGGGAACGTGTTGGTGGAGAAGCGGGAGTGCACCAGCCCGATCGCGCTCGTCACGCGCTCGTCGGTCAGGTCCGGGAAGAACCGCGGCACCTGCGGCTCGGTGAGCATTCCCTTGTAGACGATGGTGCGGGCGGACAGGCTCGGGAAGTACACGTCCTCGTCGGCCAGCAGGTGCTCGGCGCGCTTGCGCACGCAGAACGCCGCGCGTTCCAGGTCCAGCCCGGTGCGCAGCCCTTCGCGCGAGGCCAGGAACAGCTGCGCGAAGTGCGGCATGGTCGAGGCCGCCGTCGGCCCGACGTGCTCGGTGTCCACCGGGACCTCGCGCCAGCCCAGGACACGCAGGCCCTCCTCGGCGACGAGGCCCTCGATCGCGCTCATCGCGCGGCCGCGGGCGGTCTCGTCGACCGGCAGGAACGCGGTGCCCACGGCGTAGTGACCCGCCTCGGGCAGCTCGAAGTCGACGACCTCGCGGAAGAACGCGTCCGGGACCTGGATCAGGATGCCCGCGCCGTCGCCGGTCTCCGGTTCCGCTCCTCTGGCGCCACGGTGTTCGAGGTTGCGCAGGGCCGTCAGGGCCTTGGTCACGATGTCGTGGCTGCGTCGGCCGGACATATCGGCGACGAACGCGACACCGCAGGCATCGTGCTCGTATTGCGCGTCGTACAAGCCTTCCGGCTTGCGAACACTGTGGCGGGTCACGGCTGGCCGTCTCCTCACACGTGGGCGCGGCACGGGCTGTTGTTAAC
The DNA here is from genome assembly GCF_040614175.1 of Amycolatopsis sp. NPDC006131. Classification (NCBI taxonomy): domain Bacteria; kingdom Bacillati; phylum Actinomycetota; class Actinomycetes; order Pseudonocardiales; family Pseudonocardiaceae; genus Amycolatopsis; species Amycolatopsis sp. NPDC006131. Next base: position 4,074 of record NZ_JBEXTX010000179.1, on the reverse strand, counting down.
GCAACAGCCCTCCTGCGCGATGGTCAGTCGAGAGCAGAAGTCCGAGTCGCCTGAACGAGGGCAGGACTCGGCACACTGGCCACACGTCGTTGGGTGGCCGCCGGTCGGCACGTCTTCGGGCCGCTGGCGCGCATCAGCGAGATCCCCGGGTCGTGGTGGGCGGGTTCCCGCGGCGCGCCAGTTACCCCCGGGTTCGCCGGGTCTTATGACAGTAGTGTGAACTCGCCGTTATCGACATACGTCGAGCGGACCTCGTGGCATATGCCATACGGACGTTGACGCGACAGCCTCCGGTGTGGAAGTACCGTTGCACCAGCGTTGACCAGCGCAAAGGTGTGCCGGTGGGGTGCCGTGATCGATTCACCGGTTCGAGTGAGTGTCCGATTAAGTAATCAAGGTGTTACGGACGCGGACCGCCTTCCGGCCGGGATACTCGGGGTGTGGACGGCCTGGCGATGCGTTTCCTCGGGCACTCGACGGTCCGGCTGGAGATCGCCGGCCGGGTCGTGCTGACCGATCCGGTGCTGACGCGCACGGTGGGCGGGCTGGTGCGGGTCGCGCCACCGCTGGATCCCGCTGCCTACGCCGACGTCGACCTCGTGCTGATTTCCCACCTCCACGGCGACCACCTGCACGTGCCGTCGCTGCGGCTGCTGGGGCGGGACGTGCGGATCGTGGTGCCGCGCGGGGCCGGCGGGTGGTTGCGGCGGCGGGGGTTTCCGGCGGTGGCGGAACTGGACATCGGGGAGCGGCTGGAGCTCGGCGACCTCCGGGTGACCGCGGTGCCTGCGGACCACTCCGGGCATCGCTGGGGGCCGCGCTTCACGCACGGCCCGCAGGCGCCCGCGAGCGGTCACGTCGTGGAGGGGCCGGGGGCGCGGGTGTACGTCGCCGGGGACACGGACCTGTACCCGGGAATGGCCGAACTCGGCCCGGTGGACGTGGCGCTGCTGCCGGTGTGGGGGTGGGGGCCGAATCTGGGGCCGGGGCACCTGGACCCGGCGCGGGCCGCGGAGGCGGTCTCACTGGTGCGGCCGCGCGTGGTGGTGCCCGTGCACTGGGGCACCCTGGCCGTCCCCGGCCTGGCGCGAACCCGCCGCATGCGGCGGTTGCTGGTCTCACCGCCACGGACGTTCGCGGCGGAGGTGGCGGATCGCGGCCTGCCGACCACGGTGGCCCTCACGGAGCCCGGCGAGCCGGTGCGGCTGCACAGGTCGCCCCGATGAGGCCACCCGGAGAGCCCGCAACCGCGGGCTTCGCCAGTCCCGCGCTCGTCGGTGTGAGATCGGCGATCGTCGGCGCGGCGGTCACCGGGCCGGGGCGGGTGCGTGATGGGGTGGCTGGGTGAACTGGACCGACCTCTCCAGCGTCGGCTATCCGACCCTCTTCCTGGGCGTCCTCGTCGGCTCGATCGTGCCGATCGTCCCGACCGGGGCCGTCGTCGGTGCGGCGGCCGCGATCGCCATGACCACCGGGCACCTGTCGTTGCCCTTGGTGCTGCTGCTGGCCGCCGCGGGGGCGATGGTGGGTGACGTCGTGACCTTCGCGGTCGCGCGCCTGGGCAGCGACGCGGCGGTCCGCTGGCTGGCGCGCGGGCAGAAGCCGGAACGCCTCGTCGCGGCGCGGCGGCGGTTCGCGCGGCAGGGGTGGCAGCTCGTGGTCGTCGGGCGGTTGCTGCCGGCTGGGCGCATCCCCGTGCTGCTCGCCGCGGGCGCGATCGCCTACCCGTGGCGGCGGCTGTTGCCCGCCACGGCCGTGGCGTGCGTGCTGTGGGCGGTCGCGTACGCGTTGCTCGGCGTGCTCAGCGGCGGCCTGTTCGACTCGCCGCTCGTCGCGACGTTGCTGGCCGCCGTGCTGGTGTTGCTGGTCACCGGGGTGATCAACCTGGTGGCGAAGCGCCGCAGGGAAAGGGTGGGGAACCGGGGATGACAACGGCGGAGAGGGGCCGGCTGTTCCGGCGTGGACGGTCGCTCGCGCGGTTCACCCTGGTGTGGCTGACCACGTCGCTCGCGCTCGTCGGCATGGACGACCTGCTCGACGGCTTCGCGATGCCGGAGGAGTGGCAGCCGCTGGTGTGCGGCCTGCTGCTGAGCCTGCTGACCGCCGTGGTGTGGCCGCAAGTCCTGCGGGTGGCGTTGCCGCTGGCGCTGTTCACGCTCGGCATCGGCAGCTTCCTCGTGCTCGGCGCGGGCGCGGTGGCGGCGTTCGCGGTCGTGCCGGGGGTCGAGGTCAACGGGCTGCGCACCGGGTTCCTCGTCGTGGTCGGGGTGTCCGCGGTCAGCGGCGTGGTGTCGAGCGTGCTGGCCATCGACGAGGACGAGGTGTTCTTCCGCCGCGCCCGCCGCCGGTCGCGCCGCTGCCCGGACCCCGGACCGGACCTCCCGCCCGGGCTGATCTTCCTGCAGGTCGACGGCCTCGGGTACGACGTCGTGCGCCGCGCGATGCGGGACGGCGACATGCCGACCCTGGCTCGCTGGCTCGCCGAGGACAGCCATGCGCTGGTGCGCTGGCAGACCGACTGGAGCTCGCAGACCGGCGCGAGCGTGTGCGGCATCCTGCACGGCTCCAACCACGACATCCTCGGGTTCCGCTGGTACGAAAAGGACCGCGACCACGTGATGGCGTGCGCCCACCCGCGCGACGCGGCCGAGATCGAGCGGCGGCACTCGAACGGCCGCGGCCTGCTCGCCGTCGACGGCGCCAGCCACGGCAACCTCTTCACCGGCGACGCGCCGCACGTCAGCCTCACCATGAGCGCCGTGTCCGTGCTGCTGCCCAGAGGCCTGCGCCGACGTCGCGCGGACCGGGTCGGCGCGGGTTACTACGCCTACTTCGCCAACCCGGTGAACGCGTTGCGCACCTTGGGTTCGGCACTGGTCGACATCGTCCGCGAGGTCTCGGCGTCGGCGCGGCAGCGGCGGGCGGGCGTCGTGCCGCGGGTGCCGCGCGGCGGGATCTACCCGATCGCCCGGACCGGCACCACGGTCATCTCCCGGGACGTCGTGGTGTCCGCGGTGCTGGAGGACATGCTCAACGGCCGCCCGGTGGTCTACGCGGACTTCCTCGGCTACGACGAGGTCGCCCACCACTCCGGCATCGAACGGTTCGACACGCTCGCCGTGCTGCGGGCGATCGACCAGCAGATCGGGCGGCTGCACCGCGCGTCCCGGCTCGGGCCGCGGCCGTACCACCTGGTGGTGCTGTCCGACCACGGGCAGACGCAGGGGTGGGCGTTCGCGCACCGGTTCGGCGAGTCGCTGGAGGAGCTCGTCGGGCGGCTGTGCGGCGGACCGGCCCCGGAAGCGGTTTCCGGCGGGCCGGTCGCCACGCGACTGCGGGAGCGGGTGACCGGGGCGCGGCGCATCGAGCACCGGCCACGGGAGGACGAGCGGCACGAGGTGACGCGCGTGGCGCCCGGCGTGGTCGTCGTGGTGTCCGGGCACGTCGGGATGGTGTCGTTCACCGAGCACGAAGGCAGGGTCTCGCTGGAGACGATCGAGCGCGAGTACCCGGAGCTGCTGCCCGCGCTGGTCGACCACCCGGGGATCGGGTTCATGCTGGTGCGCAGCGACGTCCACGGTCCGGTCGTGCTCGGCCGCGACGGGGTCCACCGGCTGGCGTCCGGCGAGGTGCTCGGGGAGGACCCGCTGGCGCTGTACGGGGAACACGCCCCGGACCTGATCCGGCGCGTGGACACCTTCCCACACTGCGCCGACATCATGATCAACAGCCGGTGGGACCCGGAGACCGGGGAGGCCTCACCGTTCGAGATCCACGTCGGCTCACACGGCGGGCTCGGTGGGGAGCAGGAGCGCGGGTTCCTCATCCACCCCAAGGAGTTCGAGCCGCCGGGCGAGCTGGTGGGGGCCGAGTCGCTGCACCGGTTGTTCCGGGTGTGGCTGACCAAGCTGGGCCATTCGGAGCCTGGGGTGTAGCCGCTACGCGGGTTTCTACGGCGCCGGCTTCGCTTCGCTACGCCCGGATGAAAAGCAGCCCCTTCCGAACCCGATCTTGAATTGTTCGGTTGCCGAGCCACCGCGTCAAGGCGGGAAAGCGTGCCTTGACCCGGTGGCT
>NZ_JBEXTX010000178.1:0-10287 GCF_040614175.1 Amycolatopsis sp. NPDC006131 | reverse complement strand
CCAGGCCGCCCGCGACGAGCGCGCCGGCCATCCGCCGCGCCTGCTCGTGGACTTCGGCCCAGGTCCGGCGCACCGGCTCCTTCGGCTCCCCGGTGACCATGCCACGCAACTGACCACCCTCCGCAGCGGTGCGGACGAGCGTCTCCACGAACCGACTCATGGCGCTCACCTTATCCGGCGACGAAGTTCCCCGGATCGTCCCGGCGGCGGTGTCGAAACCCGCCCCCGCGCTCCGACCTCCTGGTAAGACAGCCCTTGAGGAGGCACCCGTGAAGTACTTGCTGATCATGCACATGAACCCCGCCGTGTGGGAGTCGCTGACGGAGGAGGAGCGCAACGCGATCATGAGCGGGCACGGACCGTTCATGGACGCCATCCGCGAGTCCGGCGAGTTCATCGGCACGACCGCGCTGGCCGACCCGTCGAACAGCGCGGTCGTGCGGGTGCGGGACGGCGCGCAGGTGGTGACCGACGGCCCGTACCTGGAGGCGAAGGAGTACCTCGGCGGGTACTACCTGGTGGACGTCGAAAGCCGGGAACGCGCACTGGAACTGGCCGCGATGATCCCGGACGCCGCGGTCGACGGGCTCGGCATCGAGGTCCGGCCGGTGATGTTCTCGGCAGGCACCGAGATGTGAGACCCGGTGCCGGGCGGGGTGGCCCGCCCGGCACCGGCGGTCACACCGCGCGGGAGCCGGCCGAGGCCATGCCCAGCCAGGTGTGCGGGTTGCCCTGCCAGCACCAGCCAAGCTTCGGCGCCCGCTTGCTGATCCAGATCGCCGGCACCCGCCGGTCGCCGCACCGCGAACCGCCCAGCGAGAAGCACTTGTTCTTGACCAGCACCTCCGGGAAGTGCGTGATCAGGGCGATGCCCTCCTCGATGGTGAGCTGGGTGCGGCTGCGGCCGGCGATCACCTCCATCGCGTCGTTCGGGACCGCGCCGCAGAACTCCTCGCCGCGCTCGACGTCGAACAACAGGTAGGCGTCCGGGGCCGGGAGGTCCACAGTGGACACGAACCGGTCGAGCGATCCGGGTTCGAAGGAGTGGTCGACGAACCCGGGCAGCCTCCCGCGGTGCAGGGTGGTGCGCGGCATCGTCTCCTCGATCGGTGCGACCTTCCGGGTCACGACCAGCAGGAACGGCACGCGGCCCGCCTCCGGGTCGAGGTCGCCGGCCCGGGCCGCGGCGCGCAGCGGCTCGACCAGTGCGCGGAAGCCGTCCTCGTCGAGCCCGGCGAGCGCCGGGTAGCCGCGGTCCACCAGGTTGGCGACCTGGCGGTCGAATTCGGCTGTCACGTCGAACGTCAAGCCCTTACCTCCTTGATCGCGGCGATGTCGGCGGGCGTGCCGGACATGATCGTCCGCACGTGCCGGGTGACCAGTTCGACCGGCCAGTCCCACCAGGCGGCGCGTTCGAGCCGTTCGACGTCCTCCGGCTCGTAGCGAGCGCGGATCGGCCGGGCCGGGTTGCCGCCGACGATCGTGTACGGCGGCACGTCCGCGGTGACGACCGCGCCCGCGGCGATGATCGCGCCGTTGCCGATCGTCACGCCGGGCATGACGGTCGCGCCGTATCCGAACCAGACGTCGTTGCCCACCACCGTGTCGCCCCGGCTGGGCATGTTCGTGACGAGGTCCAGTGTGGACTCCGCCCACGCGCCGCCGAACATCGTGAACGGGTAGGTCGACACCCCCATCGTCGGGTGTTCCGCCCCGGCCATCAGGAACCGCGTGCCGGAGGCGATCGCGCAGTACTTGCCGATGATCAGCTTCTCCGGCCCGTAGGCGTAGAGGACGTTGCGGGTCTCGAACTCGGTGGCGGCGTCCGGGTCGTCGTAGTAGGTGAACTCGCCGACCTGGATACGCGGATCGGTGACCAGCGGTTTCAGGAACACCACGCGCGGGTGCTCGGCGAGCGGGTGGAGCACGGTGGGGTCTGGCACGAACACCTCACAGGAGTAAACTTACTACCGACGTAAACTTATCCTGAGCGCAGGCTAGTTGTCAACGTAAAAGTAGGACGAGGGTAAGATTCGCTCATGACCGTCACGGGCCTCCGCGAAGCCAAGAAGCAAGAGACGCGGCAGTTGATCTCCGACCAGGCGACCCGGCTCTTCATGGCGAAGGGTTTCGAGCAGACGACGATCGCCGAGATCGCGGAGGCCGCGCGGGTCGCGAAGAAGACCGTGACCAACTACTTCCCGCGCAAGGAGGACCTGGCGTTCGACCACCAGGACCAGTTCGTGGCGAGCCTGGCCCGCACGGTCGTGGCTCGCGAGCCGGGTGAGTCGGCGCTGGCCGCGCTGCGCCGGGACTTCCTGGGGGCGGTCGAGCGGCAGGACCCGGTCGCGGGGTTCGCGGGCCCGGAGTTCAGCCGGATGATCGCGGAGAGCCCGACGCTGTCGGTGTGCTTGCGCGGCCTGCACGACCAGCGCGAGGAGGCTCTGGCCGCCACGCTCGCCGAAGCGACCGGAGCCGCACGCGGCGACATCACCCCGCGCGCCGCGGCGTCGGTGCTCGGTGGGGTGCACCGGGTGCTGTTCGCGCGCATCCAGGAGCTGACCCTGGCCGGCCGGGACAACCCGGAGATCGCCGCCGTGGTGGGCCCGGAGGCGGAGCAGGCGTTCGCCCTGCTGGAACCCTCACTCGGCGACTACGCCCGCGCCTGACCGGAGACCGGCACCAAGACCCCCAGTGATGGCTTCGGAGCAACCCGGCGCGCCTACTCCACCAGTTCGGAGGTCTCCAGCCAACGCGCCTCGACGTCGGTGCTCGGTGAGGTGCACCGGGTGCTGTTCGCGCGCATCCAGGAGCTGACCCTGGCCGGCCGGGGCAACCCGGAGATCGCCGCCGTGGTCGGCCCGGAAGCCGAGCAGGCGTTCGCCCTGCTGGAACCCTCACTCGGCGACTACGCCCGCGCCTGACCGGAGACCGGCACCAAGGCCCCCAGTGATGGCGTCGAAGCAGCCCGGTGCGCCTACTCCACCAGTTCGGAGGTCTCCAGCCAGCGCGCCTCGACGTCCTCGATCTCCGCGCGCACCGTCTTCAGCTCCGTGTTCAGCTCGACCAGCTTGTCCGGCTCGGTGGCGTGCTCGGCGAGCTGCTCGTGCAGCTTCGTCTCCCGCGCGTGCAGCTGGTCCAGCCGCCGCTCCAACCGGGACAGTTCCTTCTGCGCCGCCCGGAACTCCGCCGCGCTGGACGTCTTCTGCGCGGGCTTCGGCGCCGACACCGAGGCACGGGCGGACGCCCGCCGCGACAGGTACTCGTCGATTCCGCCGGGCAGGTGCGTGATCCGGCCGTCGCCGAACAGGGCGTACACCGCGTCCGTCACGCGTTCCACCAGGTAGCGGTCGTGCGAGACCACGACCATCGTGCCCGGCCAGGAGTCCAGCAGGTCCTCCAGCTGCTGCAGCGTGTCGATGTCCAGGTCGTTCGTCGGCTCGTCGAGCAGCAGCACGTTCGGCTCGGCCATCAGCAGCCGCGCCAGCTGCAGCCGCCGCCGCTCGCCGCCGGACAGGTCCTCCACCGGCGTCCACTGCCGCGCCGGCGGGAACCCGAGCTTCTCCGCCAGCTGCGACGCCGACAGCTCCTGCTTGCCCAGCACGACCCGCGCCGAGACCTCCTCGACGGCCTCCAGCACCCGCAGCTGCCCCGGCAGCTCGTCCAGCTCCTGCGACAGGTGCGCCAGCCGCACCGTCTTGCCCTCGATCCGCCGCCCCGCGACCGGCTCGCGCTCCCCTGCCAGCAGCTTCAGCAGCGTCGTCTTGCCCGACCCGTTCACGCCGACCAGCCCGAACCGGTCACCCGGCCCGATCCGCCAGGTGAGCCCCTCGACGACCGTCTTGTCGCCGGCCTTGAGGGTCACGTCCTCCAGCTCCAGCACGGTCTTGCCGAGCCGCCGCTTCGCGAACGACATCAGCTCGGCCGTGTCGCGCGGCTCCGGCACGTCCGCGATCAGCGCCTCGGCCGCCTCGATCCGGTACCGCGGCTTCGACGTGCGGGCCTTCGCGCCGCGCTGCAGCCAGGCCAGCTCCTTGCGCGCGAGGTTGCGCCGCTTCTCCTCCATCGACGCCGCGAGCCGTGCCCGCTCGGCGCGCGCGAAGATCCAGTCCGCGTACCCGCCCTCGTACTGCTCGACGCGGCCGTCGGCGACCTCCCAGGTCCGCCCGCACACCGTGTCCAGGAACCACCGGTCGTGGGTGACGACCACGAGCGCGGACCGCCGCGCCAGCAGGTGGTCGGCGAGCCAGCGCACGCCCTCGACGTCGAGGTGGTTGGTCGGCTCGTCGAGCACCAGCAGGTCCAGGTCGCCGATCAGCGCGGCGGCCAGCGCGACCCGGCGACGCTCCCCACCGGACAGTGTCGCGGTCGGGTTGTCCAGCCCCAGCTCGGTGATCCCGAGTCCCTCCACAATGGACCGGACTCGGGCGTCGGCCGCCCACTCGTGCTCGGCGTCGAAACCGGCGAGCACGGCGTCGCGGATCGAACTGCCCTCCGCCAGCTCCGTGCGCTGGGTGACCACCGCGAGCCGCAGCCCGCGGACCTGGCTCACCCGGCCGGAATCCGGCTCGGCGAGTCCGGAGAGGACCTCCAGCAGCGTGGTCTTGCCACCGCCGTTGAGGCCGACGACGCCGATGCGCTCGCCTTCGCCGACGCCGAGGGAGACGTTGTCCAGCAGCGGGCGGACCCCGTAGGACTTGGAGACCGCCTCGAGGTTGATCAAATTCGCCACTACGCGTGCACCTGCGGAGGAGTGGGCCGGTGTTCGTCGCCGCCGACGAGCCGCGCGCCCGGCACCGGGCCGTGCGCGACCCGCACCGTCCGGCACACCCCGGCGCCGGCCAGCTCGGCCGCGACCTCGAGCGCGGATTCGGCGTCAGCGCACAGGAACGCGCACGTCGGGCCGGAACCGGACACGGTGCCTGCCAGCGCGCCGGCGTTCACCCCGGCGCGCAGCGTGCGGCGCAGGCCGGGCCGCAGCGACACCGCGGCGGCCTGCAGGTCGTTGCCGAGCAGCAGGGCCAGCTGACGCGGGTCGCCGGAGGCCAGCGCCTCGACGACCGGCGCGTGCGAGCCGACGCGCGGCGGGTTGCCGGTCTCGCGGAGCCGGTCGAGTTCGGCGTACACGCGCTCGGTGGACAGCCCGCGCTGGTCGAACGCGAGCACCCAGTGGAAGGTGTGCCGCGACAGGACCGGCACCAGCTGCTCGCCGCGGCCGGTGCCCAGCGCGGTGCCGCCGTAGAGCCCGAACGGCACGTCCGAGCCGAGCTTCGCGGCGATCCCGGCGAGCTCGTCGCGCCCGATGTCCAGCTTCCACAGCGCGGCGAGGGCGACCAGCGTGCCCGCGGCGTCGGCGCTGCCGCCCGCCATTCCACCCGCGACGGGGATCCCCTTGCGGAGGACCACCCGCACGTTCGAGGCCCCGTCGGTCTTGCCGACGTGCGCGGCCAGCGCCTCGACCGCGCGCCACGCGAGGTTGCTGGCGCCGGTGGGCACGACCTGCTCACCCTCGCCGTAGACCTCGACACCCGGCTCCTCGGCCAGCGCGACGGTGACCTCGTCGGTCAGCGAAAGCGCGTGGAAGACGGTCGTCAGGTCGTGGAAACCGTCCGGGCGCAGGTCGCCGACCGACAGGTGCAGGTTGATCTTGGAGGGCACCCTGACGGTGACAGGTGGCGGTACGACGGCGAGCACCAGTCAAGCCTACGTGCCCGCTGGAGAGCGCGGAGAGGCAAGCTCCAGTGCGACGCGCAGCGCCACGTCGGCCGACTGCTCGCTCGGGTTTTCGTCCAGGAACTGCGGGTTGTTGCCGAGCATGAGCGCGACCAGGGCGAGCCGGGAGCGCAACTGGTCCTCGGGGCTCGCGTCGGCGGGGACGAGGAAGGTGAACAGCCCCTTCATCCGTGTCGCGAGCACGTGCCCGGCGTGCAGGTCCTTCAGCGCGGGCTGGTTGTCCTGCATGAACCGCATGATCGGGCCGAACCGGCCCTGGATCAGGTCGGAGAGCCTGCGCAGCAGCTCCTCGCGGGCCTGAGCGGGATCGTCCTGGGCCCGCGCCCACTCGATGATCTCGTCGAGCGAGGCGCCGATGTCCTCGATCAGGCTGTGGACGATGTCTTCCTTCGTCCGGAAGTGGTAGTAGAGAGCGGCTTTGGTCACCCCGAGCGCTTCCGCGATCTCCCGCAACGACGTCTTCTCGTAGCCCTGCTCGACGAACAGGTCCAGCGCGATCTGCTGGATGCGCTCGCGCGTGTCGGTCCGCCGCCCCGCCATGACCGTCCTTCCTGAGGAACTCTCAAACTTGCTTGACGCCCGGCTAGGAATGGACCTACCGTGTCGGCAGCGCCATTACTTGTCGGCCGACTAGTAATGCTTGCTCTCAGTCTAACCCAGTTCTCCAGCAGGGGGTTTCCACCATGACGACAACCACTCCGGCGCCGGTGACGGCGCCGGCCGACTCGAGGAAGTGGTGGGCGCTCGCCGTCGTCGGGCTCGCCCAGCTCCTCGTCATCATCGACACCACCATCGTCAACATCGCGCTGCCCACCGCGCAGGCCGACCTCGGCATGTCCGACGTGGCCAGGCAGTGGGCGATCACCGCCTACACGCTCACCTTCGGCGGTCTGCTGCTGCTCGGTGGACGGCTGGCCGACCGGCTGGGCCGCAAGAACACGCTCATCGTGGGCGCGCTCGGCTTCGCCGCCGCGTCCGCGCTCGGCGGGATGGCCACCGGCTCGGGTCTGCTCATCGCCGCCCGCGCGGCCCAGGGGGTCTTCGCCGCGCTGCTGGCGCCGTCCACGCTCTCGCTGCTGACCATCACCTTCACCGAGGCGAAGGAACGGGCCAAGGCGTTCGGGATCTACAGCGCCATCATGATGTCCGGCGGCGCGGTCGGGCTGGTCGCCGGTGGCGCGCTGGCCGAGTACGCGTCCTGGCGCTGGTGCCTCTACGTGAACCTGCCGATCGCGGTCGCCGCCGCCATCGCGGGCTGGTTCGTGCTGCCGAACGTGCCGGGCCACCGCTCGACGCGGCTGGACTGGATCAGCGGCGCGCTCGGCAGCGCGGGGATCGCCGGGCTCGTCTACGGCCTCTCCGAGGCCGCGACCCGCGGGTGGGGTTCGGCAGTGGTGCTCGGCACGCTGGCCGCGGCGGTGGCGCTGCTGGCCGGGTTCGTGTTCCGGCAGGCCCGGGTCCGGAACCCCCTGCTGCCGCTGCACGTCCTGGCCGACCGCGCCCGCTCCTCGGGCTTCCTGACCATCGCCGTCGCGGCCTTCGGGATGTTCGGGATGTTCCTGTTCCTCACCTACCAGCTGCAGGCGATCATGGGCTTCGGTGCGCTCGGCGCCGGCCTGGCGTTCCTGCCGTTCCTGCTGGGCAACGTCACGGTCTCGACGCTGCTGACGCGCCGGCTGATCCCGCGGACCGGGCCGCGCCCGCTGCTGGTGACCGGGCTCCTGCTGATGGCCGCCGGGCTCGCCGGGCTGACCCAGCTGTCGGTCGACACGTCCTACTGGGGCCTGGTCCTGCCGGTGGAACTGGTGCTGGGCGCGGGCGCCGGGCTGGCGATGCCGACGGTCATGAACATCGCGACCGCCCGGGTGGAGCCGAAGGACTCGGGGGTGGCGTCGGCGTTCATCACCACGTCCCAGCAGGTCGGCGCGTCGATCGGCACGGCGTCGCTGAACACGATCGCGGCGAGCGCGACCGCCTCGGTCGCCGGCCTGGCCCTGCCCGCGGCGACCGTGCACGGCTACGCCGTGGCGAACGGCTGGGCCGCGGCGATCGTGGCCGCGGGCGCGATCGCGGTCGGGGTCCTGGTGCGGGGCAAGTGAAAACGAGGAGGGGCGCCACGCCCGGGACGCCCCTCCTCGCGTGCCTGGTCAGGCCGCGACGATGCTCTTCGGGCCTTCCTTCGGGTGCACGACGTGCGCTCCCCGGTCGGCGATCCACGCCAGCGCCGCGTCGGCCTGGCTGCCGTTGACGCCGACGCGGAAGCGGGCCACCGGGGTGTCCCCGACGCGGGTCAGGCCGCCGCCGATGGTGGCGAGCTCGACCTCGAACCGGGCGGAGGCCTCGGGCAGCAGCGCGCCGACGGCCGCGAAGCCGATCAGCACCACGTCGACCGACCGGTCGTAGCTCGACGACTGGCTGCGCGGCGTGTCGATCGGGGGCAGCAGGCTCTGCGCGACCTTGCTCGCCGGGTTGGCCAGCAGCTCCAGCACGGTGCCCTGCTCGACGAGCCGCCCGTCCTCCAGCACCGCGACCCCGTCGCAGACGCGCCGCACCGCGGCCCCGTCCTGGGTGGTGAGCAGCACCGTCACGCCCAGCTCCGCGCGGGCGCGGTCGAGGACGGTCAGCACGGCGCCGGTCTCCTCGGCGCCGACACCGGCGGTCGGGTCGTCGGCGAGCAGCACGGCCGGGCCCGCGGCCAGCGACCGCGCCAGCGCGACGCGGCGGCGCTGGCCCGGGGTGAGTTCGCTCGGCCGCAGCGCGGCGCGCTGGGTCAGGCCGGCCAGGTCGAGCAGGCGGCCGACGCGGCTGCGCCGCTGCGGGCCCTCCAGGCCGAGCTGCTCCAGCGGGGCCGCGACGTTGCCCGCCACGGTGCGCTCGGCGTGCAGCACCGGCTGCGCGTCCAGCACCGCGACCTGGCGGCGCACCTCACGCAGCTTCCGCCCGTCGAGGCCGGTGGTGTTCAGCCCGTCCAGGCGGACGACGCCGCGGTCGGGCTTCTCCTGCAGGGCGATGCACCGGGTGAGGGTGGACTTGCCGGAGCCGGCCGGGCCGACGACGCCGAACAGGGCGCCGGCGGGCACCTCGACGCTCACGTCCCGCAGGGCGTGGACGGGCTTGGCGGCACCGGGGAAGGACTTGGTCAGGTTTTCGACAGTGATCACGAATGGCTCCAGCACAACGGGCGCGAACGCGCCGACCGCACACCAAGGAGACCGTCTACAGAGGACGGTCAGGCGAAGTCAGGAAATGGTGGTGAAGGGAAAGCGGTCAGCGACGACACGCACAGACCGTGCGACGACATTCGTCGACGACGCGGCGCCTCGTGAGCATCGTGCGGTACACAGGAATCCTCCATCGGTCCTGGCGTTAGCACCTGCCCCCGGGTGGGGTGGTTGCTGCGGCTTCGGCGAGCCAGGTCTCTCAGCCGCTCGGGATGGATACCTCAAAGAGTAGAACGGACTTCACATCTTTTTGGCAAGTCCCTGGTCCGGATCAGGGTGCGAGATCACACAAACGGTGGTAAGGACTTGCTCTTGGCGATCTTGGCGAAGTCCCTTACCCCCAGTTGCTCGCCCCGCGCGCGGGGGTCGACGCCGGCCGCGCGGAGGATCGCCTCGGCCTTCTCCCCCGAGCCCGCCCACGACGACAACGCGGCACGCAGCGTCTTGCGACGCTGGGCGAAGGCGGCGTCGACGACGGCGAAGACCTCGTCCCGGTCCGCGTCCGACACCGGTTCCGCGGCGCGCTCGAAGCCGACGAGCGCGGAGTCGACGTTCGGCACCGGCCAGAACACGGCGCGCGGCACGGGCGCGACCTTGCGGGCCGGGCCGTACCAGGCGAGCTTCACGCTCGGGACGCCGTAGGTGCGGCTGCCGGGGCCCGCGGCCATCCGGTCGGCGACCTCCGTCTGCACCATCACCAGGCCGTGCGCCAGCGACGGCAGCTCGGCGAGCAGGTGCAGGACCACCGGGACGGCGACGTTGTAGGGCAGGTTGGCGACGAGGTGCGTGGGCTGGTCGGCGAGGTCCTCGGCGGCGAGCTTGAGGGCGTCCTGGATGTGGACGGTGAACCGGGCGGCGGCCTCGGGGGCGCGCTCGGCGACCGTGGCCGGCAGGCGCTCGCCGAGGACCGGGTCGATTTCGACGGCGGTGACGTGCGCGCCCGAATCCAGGAGGCCGAGCGTCAGCGAGCCGAGGCCGGGGCCGACTTCGAGGACGTGGTCGCCTTGGCCCACCCCGGAGAGGTCGACGATGCGGCGGACGGTGTTCGGGTCGTGCACGAAGTTCTGGCCGAGCTTCTTCGTGGGACGCACGTCCAGCTCGGCGGCCAAGCCACGGATCTCGGCTGGTCCGAGCAGTGCTGTCACTCGTGGGATGGTAGCCGCTACGCGGGTTTCCACTGCGCCGGGCTTCGCTTCGCTACGCCCGGATGAGGAGTGCCCTCCCGAACCCGATCTTTCAGTGTTCGGTTGCCGAGACACCGCGTCAAGCCGGGAAAGCGTGGCTTGACCCGGTGGCTCGGCAACCGATTTGGCTGGGGATCGGGTTGCGGGAG
>NZ_JBEXTX010000177.1:0-10416 GCF_040614175.1 Amycolatopsis sp. NPDC006131 | reverse complement strand
GAGAAGGGTGTTCAGGTCGGTCGTCACAAACTGATCTTGAACACCCTTCGCCCGTCTTCGACTACCGCCTCGACTTACGCATTAATCGTCTAGCCTACGGCCCGCCCGGTGGGCGGGTAACACCGCCGGGCAACCACGCCCGCCGTGGACGGTCAGCGGACGGCCAACGCCCGGCAGGCGGCGCGCGGTTGCGCCTTGGCCGACGAGCCCGCCCGGTTGACCTCCCAGCGCATCCAGCCGCATTCGCTGAACGCGACGGCGAACACGGCGGTCGAGCGACCGCACCGAGGCGGACGCCTCCGACACCTCGGCCGGCGGCCGGCAGTGGCGCGCCAACCTATGAAGCCTGCCCGGTTGACCTCCCAGCGCCCCCAGTTGCGCTCACCGGCACATTCCACCGCGGAACGACCACGCCAAGGCGGCCACTCAGCGGGCCGCCGACACCACCGGCAAAACGGCCCACAATCACGCACCAACCAACAAAACCCGCCCGGCAGACCTCCCAGCGCCCCCAGCCGCGCTCGCCAGCACATTCCACCCTGGAACGACCACGCCGAGGCCGATACTCAGCGGGACTCCAGCACCACCGCCAAACGGCCCACAGTCACCCACCAACCAACAAAACCCGCCCAGCAGACCACCCAGCGCCCCCAGCCGCGCTCGCCAGCACATTCCACCCCGGAACGACCACGCCAAGGCCGATACTCAGCGGGACTCCAGCACCACCGCCAAACGGCCCACAGTCACCCACCAACCAACAAAACCCGCCCAGCAGACCACCCAGCGCCCACCTGCCCACATCACCGCCCGCCGAGCCACGCCCGAGGCGGACACTCAGCGCGCCCGCAGCACCTCCGCCAGCCGGCCCTCGTGATGGGCCGTCACCAGCGCGGCCGCCACGTCGCGCAGTTTCACGTTCCGCTGCTGCGACATCCGCTTCAGCGCGGCGAGCGCCTCGTCCGCTGTCTGGTGGCCGTGGTGCATCAGCAGGCCCTGCGCCTGCGCGATGACCGTCCGCGTGCGCAGCGCTGTCTGCACGTGCCCCAGCAGGCGGATGTTGTCGTGGTAGAGCGCGCTGTTGTCGAACGCCACGCCCGCGTGGAGGGTGAACAACAGCGCCAGGTCGTGTGAATCCTCGTCGAAACGGCCGCGCTCGGCGGAGAGCACGCTGAACGCCGCGCCGGACTCGGCGCCGGGCAGTGGCAGCGTCAGCGCGCTGCCGAACCCGTGCCGGCGCAGGTGCGCGCTGTAGGCGGGCCACCGCTCGTCCGTCGCGGTGTCGTCCACCCGCCGCGGCTCGCGGTAGGTCAGCGCCTCCGTGACCGGGTCCGGCCCGGACCCGTCGGTCGGCGGCTCCGGCAACGGCTTGCCCGCGGACGCGAGCACCTCGGCCGTCCCCGCCGGCGTGCGGACCGTGATGGACGCGCGGTCGCAGCCCGGCAGCAACGCGCAAGCACGCGCCACGTACCGGGACAGGGTCGAGGTGACGTCGTCGTCGTCCACCAGCCTGCCGATCTCGGCGAGTTCCTGCGCGATCGTGAGCACCGCGGGTGCGGACAGGAGCGATTCGCTCATGACACCTCGTCTCTTCCACACGACCTGCCGGTCCTCGTCCGGCAAGCCTAGCCGGGCGATGCGGTAGGGTCGGTTGCGTCACGGTTATACAAGCAGCTGTGGCTCGCCAGTTTCCGTCGGCAGCGCGGTGTCCGTGTCCTGCCCTGTTTCGCGAGCCCACGAGCTTGCCCCAGGAGATACCAGTGACGAACCTGAAAGTGGAGTGGACCTACCGGCCCGACGCGCTCGTCGTGACCGTGACGGGTGAAATCGACGCCGGAACCGTCGTCCACCTGCGGGACGGGCTGGGGGCGGCCCGCGCGGGGGCGCCGGTGCCCCCGCCGCGCACGCTGGTTCTCGACCTCCTGCGCGTCGGATTCCTCGACTCGGGCGGCCTCGCGTTGCTGGTCGAGGTTTCGCGGGAGTGCGAGGCCGCCGGGCAGGAGTTCATCCTGGTCTGCACGAGCCGCCCGGTGCTGCGCCCGCTCGAGCTGACCGGGCTGGACCGAGTCTTCACGATCGCCTCGGCGGTGCCGTCGGCGGCCTGACGCATCAGTTCGGCAGGCTGTCGTCCGGGTCCACCACGTGCCCGGAGTGCTCGGCGACGAACCGCGCCGAAATGGTGTGCAGCTTGACGTTCTCCCGCTGGGACTGCCCCACCAGGAGCTGGAACGCCTCGTCGGCGCTGATCCGCCTCGCCGCCATCAGGATGCCCTTGGCCTGCTCGATGACCCCGCGCGTGCGCATCGCCGCGCGCAGCTGGCGCACCTGTTCCTGGGTGCGCAACGCGCGTCTGGACAGGTGCAGCACCGTGTCCACGACCGTCGCGTACAGCTCCAGGTACTTCTGGTCGACGTCGCGGAACCCGTGCTCGCCGAACCCGAACAGGTTGATCGCGCCCATCGCCTCGTCGCGCACCTGCAGCGGCGAAGCCAGGTAGCTCGCCACCCCGTGCCCGGCCGCGACGGCGGAGAACCCGGGCCACAACTCCCGCGCCGTGCCGACCTCGACCCGGACCACCTGCCCGGTGCGCGCCGCGCGCAGGCACGGGCCGTCGTCCTCGTCGTACTGCGCCGCGTCGATGCGCGTGGCGCGGTCGTCGGTCGAAGCCACCGATCGCGCGCCGGAATCGTCGAGCACCGTGATCGAGGCCATGTCGGCCCCGGGCACCACGCGCACGACCTGCTCGCAGACCACCCGCAGCAGCACGTCGAAGTCGTCGGTGTTCCCGACCGTGCCGGCCAGTTCCTCGAGTGCACGGGTCACCTCGTCGAGGTGTGCGAGCTGGCCTGCCGCACCGTCGCTCATCCTGGTCGTGTCCCTTCCTGGCAACCATCCGGAGCGGGGCGAGCGACCAGCGACAGACAGCACCGGGCCCGCACCCGGTCGCTGTCTGCTCAACAACCCGGCCGATATTACCCGGCCGCCCGGCGGGCGGATCGCAGGTCAGGAGCGGGTGCGGCGCAGACGTGCCAGCAGGTACCGCGCCCGCAACTCGATCCCGCCCGCGCGGTGCGTGGCTCGGGCTTCGATCGCGTCGCCCACAGCGGCGTGCAGGTCGTCCCACCGGCCCTCGGCTTCCAGGCGCGGACGCTCGCGCTGGGCGTGGCCGGCGGTGTCGACGAAGAACCCGGCGGCCGTCTCCACGTCGGGGAAGATCAGGGGCAGGTCGTGCGCGTCGGCCGCGTCGAGCCGGAGGCGGTGGGGCGTCAACAGATCGGCGAGGGCGGCGGGGTCACCCCAGCGGGAGGGCGGCGCGCCGGTGGGCGGTGGCAGGAAGGGCGCCATCGCGGCACCGGTGGCAGGCAGGAGGCTGCCCGGGACCCACGAGGCGAGCACGACGCGGCCGCCCGGTTTGGTGCAGCGGGCCAGTTCGCGGGCCGCGGAGCCGGGCGCGTACATGACGCCGAAGACCGACAGGACCACGTCCGCGGCGCCGTCGGCGATGGGCAGCGCGGCCGCGTCGCCGACCAGCCAGCCGACCGCGGCGCTCCGCGTGGCGCCGATCCGCACGAGGGCGGGTTCGAAGTCGACGGCGATGGTGCGTGCCCGGGTGGCGGCGAGCAGGGCCGCGTTGCCGGTGCCCGTGGCGATGTCGAGCACCATGTCCCGGGCGGTGATCGCGGCTTCGTCGACGACCTGCCGGGCGACCGGTTCAAGTCGGCGCGCCATCGACGGGTAGTCACCGTCGCCCCAGGTGGTACTACCCTGAACAAAAGCTTCAATGGCACTCATATTTAGTGCAGTCTAAGCATATGCGGCGGGAGGGACAAGTGGCACATGATCCGGCGCTGGTCGGCGAGGTGGCCGCGTTGCTGTTCGACGTGGTGGAGCGCGCGCGGCAGGTCTACGGCGAGGCGTACCGGGCGGAGGGGCTGACCGAGCTGCAGTGGCTGGTGCTGCGGCGGCTGCGGCAGGAGCGGGAGGCGCCGCCGATCGGGCAGCTGGCGGCCTGGCTGGACACGGAGCCGCCGACCGTCACGGCGCTGGTGGACCGTCTGCAGGCGCGGGGACTGCTCGAACGCCGCGCCGACGAGGCCGACCGGCGGGTGCGCCGCATCCACCTGACGGCGGCTGCCGAGACCGCGCTGAAGCGGATCGACAGCCACGCCGCGAGCGGCTCACCGTGCCGGGAGCTGGGGGCAGGGGAACTCGCCGAGCTGCGGAACCTGCTGATCCGCATGCGACGCGACTAGCGCTTGGGCGCCGCTGACCGCCCGGACCGGCCGCGCCAGCGCGGCACTGTCCAGGGGCAGCGCGCCGCCGATCCGCTTGTGGGCGGCACCCGCGCCTGCAGCCGACCTCCGGCTGCACCACGCGGGTCCGCGGCCGGCACCTGCGCGCCCCGGGCTGGGGCGGCCAGCCGGAGTTCCTACGCGACCGCCGCCATGGCGTTCGCCGTCAGCTCCACCGACCGGACCCGGTCCGCGATGTCGTGCGCGTGGTGCGCCAGGATCAGCTCGTCGGCCTGGGCTTCGGTCGCGAAGTCCGCCAGGTAGGCGCGCACCTCGTCGGGAGTGCCGACCGCGGTGTAGCGCGTCATCGACGCCAGGCCGCGGCCGCGCGGCGAGGCCAGGAACGCGTCGATCTCCGCGTCGGTGAAGTTCGCCCCCGCGCGGCCCTGCGACAGCATCGCCCGGGTGCGCGCCCGGTACGCCACCGACCGCTGGGCCTCGGCCTCGTCGTGGTCCTCCGCCGCGAACACGTTCGCCCCGGCGATCACGTACGGCTCGGCGAGCTGCTCCGACGGCTGGAACCGCTCGCGGTACAGCGAGACGGCCTGGTGCAGCGAGTCCGGCGCGAAGTGCGACGCGAACGCGTACGGCAGCCCGAGCTGGGCGGCCAGCTGCGCCCCGAACAGCGACGAGCCCAGGATGTAGAGCGGCACGACGCCCTCGGCCCGCGGCACGGCCCGCACGCCTTGCACGGCCTTGCCGCTCAGATAGGCCTGCAGCTCCAGCACGTCCCGCGGGAACGAATCCGCCGACATCGGGTCGCGCCGCAGCGCCACCATCGTCTGCTGGTCGCTGCCCGGCGCCCGGCCGAGCCCGAGGTCGATGCGTCCCGGGAACAGGGTCTCCAGCGTGCCGAACTGCTCGGCGATCACCAGCGGCGAGTGGTTGGGCAGCATGATCCCGCCGGCGCCCAGCCGGATGGTCGACGTGTGCTCGGCGACGTGCCCGATCACCACGCTGGTCGCGCTGGAGGCGATGGACGCCATGTTGTGGTGCTCGGCGTACCAGACCCGCCGGTAGCCGCTGCGCTCGGCGGCCTGCGCGAGCGCCACGCTGGCCGCGAAGCTCTCGCGCGCGGTCTGGCCGGGCGCGATCGGCGCGAGGTCCAGTACGGACAGGACTGGGGACATGACGGGCTCACCTTTTCCGGGTCACAGGTCGCGGTGCAGTCGCTCGGTGAAGGCGCGGATGCGGTCCTCGTCGCGCCGGTAGTAGGTCCACTGGCCCTGTCGCGTGGCCAGCAGGAACCCGGCACGCTGCAGGATGGCCAGGTGCGCCGAGACCGTCGACGCGGAGGTGCCTGCCTTCTGCTGGATCAGGCCGACGCACACCCCCAGCCCGGCCGTGTCGGCAGCCGCCGGGAAGCTGGCCGCCGGGTCCTTGAGCCACTCCAGGATGCGCAGCCGCGTCTCGTTCGCCAGGGCCTTGCACTCAGGGAGCACCCGCACCGTCCTTCGACATTTCGCTAATTCCCGAAATTACTCCCGCCGACGAGGGGTCCGCACCATGACGCCGCTCACGGGCGGCGACGACCGGTGCCGAGACGCGGAGGCAGGAGCGATCGGCTAGTGGCCGGAGCACTCAGAGCAGGCAGCCGTGGCGGGAACCGCTCCGGCCGAAAAGCCGCGCCGGTCAGGTGCCCAGGCCCGTGATCGCAGCGAGGCGGAGCAGCTGCGATCACGGGCCTGCGGCCCGCGGCCGCGCACGGCACTCAGTCCAGGCACACAGCCACGACGGGAACCGCCCCGGCCGCAACCGGGTCAGGCCAGAACGGCGCCGCTCACGGACACGCGGACCGTGAGCGGCGCGCGGGGGTCAGCCCAGTGCGCGCAGGCGGGGCAGGACGTCCTCGGCGAACTGCGTCAGGAACCGCTCCTGGTCGTGGCCGGGGCCGTGGAACACGAGGTGGTTCAGGCCCGCGTCCAGGTACGGCTTGATCTGCGCGACGGCCTCGTCCGGGTCGGAGGCCACGATCCACCGCTTGGCGACCTGCTCGATCGGCAGCTCGTCGGCCAGGCGCTCCATCTCCTCGGCGGAGGACACGCTGTGCTTCTGCTCCGGGGTCAGCGACAGCGGCGCCCAGAACCGGGTGTTCTCCAGCGCCTTCTCGTGGTCCCGGTCGTAGGACATCTTGATCTCGATCATCTTGTCGATGCCCGCGACGTCCCGCTCCGCCGCCGCGGCACCCTCGGCGACCGCCGGCATCAGCTTGTCGTTGTAGAGCTCCATGCCCTTACCGGAGGTGCAGATGAAGCCGTCGCCGGCGCGGCCCGCGTACTTGGCCACCACCGGGCCGCCCGCGGCCACGTACACCGGCACCGGCTGCTCCGGCCGGTCGTAGATCTTGGCGTTGACCAGGGTGTAGTACTCGCCCTCGAACGACACGTTGTCGGTGGTCCACAGCTCGCGCATCAGCTTGATCGCCTCACGCAGCCGCGCGAACCGCTCCTTGAACTCCGGCCACTCCCGGCCCGACACCGCGATCTCGTTGAGCGCCTCGCCCGTGCCCACGCCGAGAATCACCCGGCCGCCCGACAGCAGCGACATCGTCGCGAACGCCTGCGCGATCACGGCCGGGTTGTACCGGAACGTCGGGGTCAGCACGCTCGTCCCGATCTGCACCCGGTTCGTCCGCTCGGCCACCGCCGACATCCAGGACAACGCGAACGGGGCGTGCCCGCCCTCGTGCCGCCACGGCAGGAAGTGGTCGGACACCATCACCGAGTCCAGGCCCAGCTCCTCGGCCCGCACGGCGTACTCGACCAGATCCCGCGGACCGAACTGCTCCGCCGAGGCCTTGTAGCCGACTTTCAGACCCACGTTCGTCCTCCCTCACACTGGTTGCTCACCTCCAACCTACTGCGCGCGGGAGGGACCGTTCAGCCGCGCAGGTCCGGGAACTGGTCGTCGCGCCACTCCGCGGGGCTGCCCGTGCCCAGCTCGTCCTCGCGGGACCGCAGCTCGACGCGCCGGATCTTGCCGGAGATCGTCTTGGGCAGCTCGAAGAACTCGAGCCGCCGCACCCGCTGCCACGGCGCGAGGTTCTCGCGGGCGTGCCGCAGGATCGACAACGCGGTCTCCTTGGTCGGCTCGTGGCCGGGCGCGAGCGCGACGTAGGCCTTGGGCACGGCCAGCCGCACCGGGTCCGGCGCGGGCACGACCGCCGCCTCGGCCACCGCAGGGTGCTCGATCAGGACCGACTCCAGCTCGAACGGGCTGATCTTGTAGTCGCTGGCCTTGAACACGTCGTCGGTGCGGCCGATGTAGGTGATGTAGCCCTCGGCGTCGATCGTCGCCACGTCACCCGTGTGGTAGTAACCGCCCGCCATGGCCTCGGCGTTGCGCTCGGGGTCGCCGCGGTAGCCGGTCATCAGGTTCACCGGCGAGCGCGACAGGTCCAGGCAGATCTCGCCCTCGCCGGGGCCGGTCAGCGGCTGCCCGCTCGCCGGGTCGACCAGCACGACCGGCACTCCGGGCAGGGCGCGGCCCATCGAGCCGGCCTTGACCGGCGAGCCCGGCGTGTTGCCGACCTGCGCGGTCGTCTCGGTCTGCCCGAAGCCGTCCCGGATCGTCAGCCCCCACGCCCGCCGGACCTGCTCGATCACCTCCGGGTTGAGCGGTTCGCCCGCGCCGATGACCTCGCGCAGCGCGGACGGCCGCTCGCCCAGGTCGGCGTTGATCAGCATGCGCCACACCGTGGGCGGGGCGCAGAACGAGGAGACTTCGCGCTTCCGCAGCTGCTCCAGCAGCGCGGCGGCGTCGAAGCGGCGGTAGTTGTAGACGAAGATCGTCGCCTCGGCGATCCACGGCGCGAAGAAGCACGACCACGCGTGCTTCGCCCACCCGGGCGAGGAGATGTTGAGGTGCACGTCGCCCGGCCGCAGCCCGAGGAAGTACATCGTGGACAGATGCCCGACCGGGTAGGACACCTGGGTGTGCTCCACCAGCTTCGGCCGGGACGTGGTGCCCGAGGTGAAGTACAGCAGCAGCGGGTCGCCGGGCGCGGTGCCCGGGTGCTCGACCGGGACGTGCGGCGTGTCCGCGGCCTCACGCAGGTCGGCCCAGCCGTCCGCCGCGCCGACGCTGATCCGGGTGTAGCCGCCGGGCACGTCGGCGAACTTGCCGGTGTCGGCGGCGTTGCAGATGACGAACTCCGCGCCGCTGCGGGTGATCCGGTCGGTCAGGTCGGCCGGGCCGACGGCGCTGGTGGTCGGCAGGATCACCGCGCCCAGCTTCATGATCGCCAGCATCGACTCCCACAGCTCGACCTGGTTGCCGAGCATCAGCAGCACCGGAACGCCGCGGCGCACGCCCCGCTCGCGCAGCCACGCGGCCAGCCGGTCCGAGGCGCGGGACATCTCGGCGAACGATCGCTGTGTGGTGGTGCCGTCCTCCTCGGCGATCACCAGCGCGGGCCGGTCGTTGTCGCGCGCAATCGCGTCGAACCAGTCCACCGCCCAGTTGAACCGCTCCCCCAGCTCGGGCCAGCGGAACTCGGCCACGGCGCGGGCGTGGTCCTCCCGCAGCGCCACCAGCTGGTCCCTGCTCGCACGGTAGGCATCGGTCGCGTTCACCGCTTTGTGTCCTTTCGCTCGGGCTGCCCGACATCATGCAATCGGCCGCCGCCGGGGCGATACCCACGGATGGGGGTAGCGCCCGTTTTGTCCATACCGGACGATTCCTGGCCAGTGAGACCTCAACGACGAGGAGAACCCGTGTCGAGCCAGACCCCGGCGGTCCCGATGCGCAAGGTGGCCGTGGCCAGCTGCGTCGGGACGACCATCGAGTACTACGACTTCTTCATCTACGGCACCGCGGCCGCGCTGGTGTTCCCGAAGGTGTTCTTCCCGGCGCTCGGCGCGACGGCCGGGACCGTGGCCGCGTTCGCCACGTTCGCCGTCGCGTTCATCGCCCGGCCGGTCGGCGCGATCCTGTTCGGACACTTCGGCGACCGCATCGGCCGCAAGCGCACCCTGATCTCCACGCTGCTGCTGATGGGCATCGCCACCGTCCTCATCGGACTGCTGCCGGGCGCGGCGACCATCGGGGTGGCCGCGCCGATCATCCTGGTCGTGCTGCGGTTCGCGCAGGGGCTCGCGGTCGGCGGCGAGTGGGCCGGGGCGACGCTGCTGACCGCGGAGTACGCGCCACCGGCCAAACGCGGCCTGTACGCGGTGTTCCCGCAGCTGGGCCCCGCGATCGCGTTCGCGTTGTCCAGCGGCACGTTCCTGGTGACGAACCTGGTGATGGGCGACGCGGACGCCGCGTTCCTGGACTACGGGTGGCGGGTGCCGTTCCTGGTGAGCATCCTGCTGGTGGCCGTCGGGTTCTACGTGCGGATGAGCATCGCCGAGACCCCGGCGTTCGTCGCGGCGGGCGGCACCGCGGGCCTGGACCGCCCGAAGCGGCTGCCGTTCCTGGAGGCGGTGCGCAAGCAGCCGCGGGAGATCCTGCTGTCGGCCGGTTCGCTGACGATGCTGTTCGCGTTCTTCTACATGGGCACCACGTACCTGACCAGCTACGGCACGAGCAAGACCGGGGCGGGGCTGACGCGGCCGGTGGTGCTGGGCATCGGCATCGCGGCGGCGGTGGCGTTCGGGATCGTCATCGTGGTCGCCGGCGTGCTGTCGGACCGGCTCGGGCGGCGGCGGGTGATCGTGTACTCCTCGGCGCTCGGCGTGGTGTGGTCGCTGGCGCTGTTCCCGTTGCTGGACACCGGCAGCCCGGTCGCGTTCGCCGTCGGTGTGCTGGTCACGCTGATGATCTTCGCGGTGGCGTACGGGCCGGCCGGGTCGTTCCTGCCGGAGTTGTTCCAGACCCGCTTCCGCTACACCGGCGCCGGGCTGGGCTACAACCTCGCGGGTGTCCTGGGTGGCGCGATCCCGCCGCTGGTGGCGCCCGGCCTGACCGCGAGCTTCGGCAGCATCGCGGTCGGCGTGATGCTCGCGGTGACGGGCCTGATCTCGCTGGTGTCCACGCTGGCGCTGAAGGAGACCCGCGGCACCGCGATGACGGCGGGGCAGGCCAGCGAAGCGACCGTGGCCTGAACCGGGGGCCGGTGGCGCCGCGCGGCGCAGATCGGAGGAGCGGCGTGTAGGGCAAGAGTGGTTAATGCGGGGTGTTGGTA
>NZ_JBEXTX010000176.1:0-11102 GCF_040614175.1 Amycolatopsis sp. NPDC006131 | reverse complement strand
GCCGCGCGCACCATGTCGAGCGGGATCTCCAGCTGCGCCAGCACGACGTCGGCGTGCGCGATCCGCTCGACCTGGGCGGCGGTCAGTTCGAGGCGCGCGTTGGCGCCGGGCGCGACCACGATGGCGTTCTCGCCGTCCGGGGAGACGGTGATGAGCGCGGTCCCGGTCGGAGCGTCCACACGGGACACCAGGTCGGTGCGGACCCCGGCTCGCTCCAGGGAGGCCAGCAGCAGATCGGCGGACTCGTCGCGGCCCAGGGCCCCGACGAACGTGGTGTCCGCTCCCCCGGCCCGCGCCGCGGCGACAGCCGAGTTCGCGCCCTTGCCACCCGGGGTGCGGCGCAGGTCGCCGCCGAGGATCGTCTCCCCGCCACCCGGATGGCGCGGCACGTCGACGACGAGGTCGACGTTGGCCGAGCCGACGACCACGACCTGCCCGGTCATGCGGCACCTCGTTCCACGGTCAGGGCGGCCGTGCGGGCCGCGAGGTCGGTGATGCGCTGCTCCCCGCCCGGCAGCGAGGTCGCGATGCGGTCGTCCAGCGGTTTCGCCCACTGGTCCGGCACCCCGTGCAGGGCGCCGACGACGCCGCCGACAGTAGCGGCCGCCGAGTCGGTGTCCCAGCCCGCAGTGACCGCGATCGAAATGCTCGGGCCGAACTCGCCGCCGCCCCTGGCCAGCGCGAAGGCGATGACGGCCGCGTTGTTCAGAACGTGGACCCAGTGCAGGTGCCCGTATTCGGCGTGCAGGCGGTCCAGTCCCGCGTCGACGCCGAGACCGGCCAGCGACCGTCCGAACCGGACGGCCTGCGCGAGCCTGCTGTCCGGCGGGATCACGGTTTCCGCCGCGTCCAGCACCTCGTCGGCCGTGCCGCACACCATCGACGCGGAGGCGAGCGCGGCGGCCCACATCGCGCCGTAGATGCCGTTGCGGGTGTGGCTCAGGCGGGCGTCGGTCCACGCCATCCGGGCCGCGGCGCGCACGTCGCCCGGCGAGACCCAGCCGAACACGTCGGTCCGGATGAGCGCGCCGATCCACTCGCGGAACGGGTTGTGGTGCGTGGCGGTCTCCGGCACCGGGCGGGCGTCCAGGATGTTGCGGTAGGCGGCGCGCTCGGCGGTGAACACCCGCCCGGCGGGCAGGTTGTCCAGCCACAGCTGCGCGACGTCGTCGGTGGTGAACCCGCGGCCACGCTGCTCCAGGAGCGTGAGCGCGAGCATCGGGTAGTTGAGGTCGTCGTCCTCCGGCATCCCGTCAATGTTCTCCGCCAGCGAGGTCGGGGCGGAGCGGCGGTTCCACGGCCACCGCGCGGCGACCTCGTCCGGCAGGCCGACGGCGGTGAACCAGCGGTCGAGCGGCCAGCGGCCGGTGGCGCGCAGGATCTCCTCGATGCCCTCGCGGGGGATCTTCTCGACCGGCTTGCCGAGCAGGCACCCGGCGGCGCGGCCGGTCCACGCGTCCAGCACGCGCCCGCTGCCGCCGGGCAGTTCCGGCGCGGGCGGCAGCAGCCCGGCGATGGCGTCCCAGTCGTCCGGCTCGTGCGGCGCCGGCGTGGCGGGCAGCGCGGCCAGCTCGTCGAGCAGGTCGCGGGCCAGCGCCCGCAGCGCCGGGGTGGCCGGCCGCGGACCGGCGCCGCTCACCGCGGGCACCGGGTCGCCACCGGCCGCGACCCAGCGGTCCCGGATAACGGTGACGTCCCGGCCCTCGGCGGCGGACTGCACCAGCTCGTGCGCCAGCAGGTCCTCGGGCTGCGCCCAGGTCAGCCTCACGACCGCTCCCCCATCCGCCGCGGCGGCGCCCCGGCCTGCCGCGTGCCCACCTGCCGACTCACCGGCCCCGCGATCACCACCGGATCCCGCCACTCCGGCCGCACAGTCACGCCACCCTCCTCACACAACCCCCAGCTGATGTCGTCCCGCACCGTCACGCCTGGTCCAGCGCGTCGAGCGTCCGCAGCCGCGCCAGTGCGCGCTCCCGGTCCGCCTTCAGGATGTCCGCGGCCGCCGCGGCCATCAGCCGCCCGGTTTCGCGGAGGTCCATCCTGCTCGCCTCGCCGATCGCGTCGATCCAGTCGGCGGGCACGGCCGCCGTGCCACCGAGACCGGCGCAAAGCGCGCCCGCCATCACCGCGATCGAGTCGGCGTCCCGGCCGTAGTTCACCGCGCCCAGCACCGCGCCGCGGTAGTCGCCGCGGTGGCCGAGCACGAACCCGAGCGCGGCGGGCAGCTCCTCGATCGACTTGGTGCGCGACGGCCGCCGCGCGTCCATCGACATCTGCCGGTACTGCGGCCCCACCGAGTCGTAGGGCGCGACTGTGTCCCGGATCAGCCGGGCCAGCTCCCGCTCCTCGTCGTCGTTGGACGGTGCGGAAGTCCAGCCGTCGAAGGCGTCCACCACGGCGCGGAGGGCGGCGGCGGTGCCGTCGTGCGCGACGTCCAGCGCCGCCGCGACCACGTCGTCCAGCGTCGCGCCGGGGGCGACCGACGCCGCGACCATCGCCGCGAACACGCCGGCCGCCTCCCGGCCGTAGCTGGACTGGTGGGCGCCGGTCAGGTCGATCGCCTCGGCGTAGGCGCCGCGCGGGTCCCCGGCATTCGCGATGCCGACCGGCGCCACGTACATCGCGGCGCCGCAGTTGACGACGTTGCCGACGCCGGCCTCCCGCGGGTCGACGTGCCCGTAGTGGAGCCGGGCGACGATCCACTTCTCCGCCAGGAACACCCGCTGCAGCAGCAGCGCGGTCGACTCCAGCTCGGGCACCCACCTGGGTTCGCCGATCATCAGCGGCACCAGGTCCTCGGCCATCGCGTACGCGTCGAGGTGCGCGCGGCGCTTCGCGTACACCTCGACGAGCGCGCGGGTCATCAGGGTGTCGTCGGTGACGTGCCCGTCCCCCTTGTGGTACGGCGCGATCGGGCGCGCCTCCCGCCAGTTCGGGAACCACGGCCCGACGATGCCGGTCACCCGGCCGCCGTGGCGCTCCTCGATCTGTTCCGGGGTCCACCCCTCGGTGGCGCCACCCAGCGCGTCCCCCACGGCCGCCCCGGTGATCACCGCCACCGCTCGGTCTTCCAGCCAGGTCACCGGCTTCACGTTTCCCTTCCAGATGGTCCGGTCGCTACCGGTTGATGGAGTTCCAGCCGTCGGTCAGTTCCTTCGACAGACCGTTCGCGTCGATCTGCTTCGCCAGGAACTTCTGGTAGGCCGGGGTAGCGACGGTGTCCTTCCACTGCGCGTACTTGTCGACGAACAGGTACGGCGCGGAGGTGAGGTACTGGCCCGAGGACAGGATCTCCTTCCAGCCGTTCTGCGCGCCGAGCTTCGTGGTCAGCGCCTCGCGGGCCGAAGTGGTCGCCGGGATCAGCGCGTCGGCCTCGTTGAGCGCGGCCAGGTTCTCGGTGTTGGTGAAGAACTCGATGAACTGCGCGGCCTGCTCGACGTGCGCGGAGTCCTTGTTCACCGACAGCGTCTGCGGGTTGGCGGCCTGCGCGGGACCGGCGGGGCCGGCCAGCGGCGGCAGCACGACCCAGTCGAAGCCGGCGGGCGCGTCCTTGGCGATGTTCGCGGCCTGGAACGAACCCTGGATCGTCATCGCGGTCTGCCCGGCGTAGAACGGCGCCAGCGCCTTGGAACCGGACTGGGTCAGCGTGACCGGCAGGATCGAGTTGTCCTGGTGCGCCATGGCGTCCACCAGCTGCGGCAGGGCCATCTCACCCTGGCCGACGCTGATCTTCGCGTCGGTGCCGGTGCCGTCGAAGTACTTGCCGCCGAAGCCGGGCGCGAGCGCGACCATCGCGGCGGTCGGGCTGGACAGGCCCCAGCCGAGACCGTAGGCGCCGTCGCGGGTGGTCGCCTTCGCGATCTCCCGCAGCTGGTCCCAGGTCATCGTGTCGCCGGCCGGGATGGTGACCCCGGCCTTCTGCAGCAGCGCCCGGTTGGCGAAGACCACATAGGACTGCAGCTCGGTCGGGTAGGCGATCACCTGGTTGTCCACGGTGACCGAGTCCAGCACGCCCTTGGGGATGTCGGTCTTCTTCTGCTCCGACAGGTACGGCGTGAGGTCGGCGAGGTAGCCGTCCTTGGCGAACGGGACGACGCCGGCAGCCTCGTAGTGGATGATGTCCGGCGCGCTGCCCGCGTTGAACTGCGTGATCAGCTTGTCGTAGACGCCGTCCCAGCCCGCCTGCACGACCTCGACCTTGACGTCGGGGTGCGCCTTGTTCCAGTCGTCGACGATCTTGTTCGTCGCCGCGATCGCCGCGGGCTGGTCCGACAGGGACTGGAACTTGAGCGTCACCGGGCCGCCGGCGCTGTCACCGCCGCTGGAGCACGCGGTGAACAGCAGGCTCGCGGCCGCCGCGAGCGCGGCCGTCACCAAACGTCGAGACTTCATTGACCGACCTTTCGTTTTCCGGGGGTTCATCCCTTCACCGCCCCGGCCATCAGCCCGCTGGTGAGCCTCCGGCGCAGGATGGTGAAGAAGACGATGCTGGGGATCGCGGCGAGCACGGCGCCCGCGGCGAGCGGGCCGAGGGACACCTTGCCCTCGCCGCCGATGAACATGTTCAGCGTGATGGGCAGCGTGTAGTTCTCCGGCGACTGGAGCAGCACCAGCGCGAAGAAGAACTCGTTCCAGGACGAGACGAAGCTGAACATCGCGGTGGCGACGATGCCGGGCATCAGGAGCGGGAACACGATCCGGCGCAGCACGGTCCACCGGCCCGCGCCGTCCATCGCGCCGGCCTCTTCCAGGTCGACCGGGATCGCGCTGACGTAGCCCTGCAGCATCCACAGCGCGAACGGCAGCGTGTAGGTGGTGTGCACGAGCGTCAGACCGGCCAGGCTGTCGGCCAGCCCGATGGTGCGCAGGATCAGGAACAGCGGCAGGATCACCAGGACCACGGGGAAGACCTGGGACACCAGGATCCAGCCCACGCCGGCGGCGCGGATCTTGCCCTTGAGCCGGGCGAGCACGTAGGACGCGGGCAGCGCGATCACGATGACCAGCGCGGTGGACACCAGCGCCACGACCAAGCTGTTGCCCGCCGAGTGCACCAGGCCCTGCCGGTCGAGCGCTTCGGTGTAGTTGTCCCAGTGCCACTGCTGCGGCAGCAGGCTCACGGTGAGCGAGTTGAGCTCGCCGGAGGACTTCACCGACGCCGAGATCAGCCACAGCAGCGGGAAGCCGAGGAACAGGATGTAGGCCGCCAGCGCCAGGTACTGGGCGGGACGCAGGAGGACGCGCATGTGGTCACCGCCCCCGCTCGGCGCGGTCGTCGCGGAACTGCGACCGCAGGTAGACCGCCAGCAGCAGCACGACGATGATCACGAGCACGAGCCCCATCGCCGCCGCGTAGCCGATGTTGCGGTTCTTGAACGCTTCGAGGTAGATGAAGAGCACCGGCACCATCGTCTTTCCGCCCGGCCCGCCCTCGGTGAGGACGTAGACCAGCGAGAACGAGTTGAAGTTCCAGATGAAGTTCAGCGACGTGATCGAGGTGACGATCGGGCGCAGGCTGGGCCAGGTGACCGCGGTGAACCGCCGCCACGCGCCCGCGCCGTCCACCGCCGCGGCCTCGTGCAGGTCCTGCGGGATCTGCTGCAGGCCGGCCAGCAGGGTGACGGTGGTCTGCGGCATGCCGACCCACACGCCGACGACGATCACCGCGGGCAGGGCGGTGGAGAAGTCGCCGAGCCAGTTGGTGTCGGCGGGCAGGCCGACGCTGCCGAGGAAGGCGTTGAGCGGGCCGCCGTTGGCCGAGTAGATCATCTGCCACATGATCGCCACGACGACCGGCGGCATCGCCCACGGGATGAGGGCGAGCACACGGGTCAGGCCCTGCAGCTTGAGGCCCGAGTTGAGCAGCAGCGCCAGGCCCATCGAGGCGGCCAGCTGCAGCACGGTGACGCCGACCGTCCAAATCAGACCGATGCGGAGGCTGTCCCAGAAGAACGAGTTGCCCGCCAGCTTGGTGAAGTTGTCGATGCCGGTGAAGTCGTAGTCGGGGTTGCGGACCAGGCGGGCGTCGGTGAACGCCAGCGCCAGGCCCATCACCAGCGGCGCGACGCTGAGCACCAGGATCGGGATCAGCGACGGCATCACCAGCGCGATCGCCTCGCGGCGGCGCGAGCGGGCCATGGTGCCCTTGCGGCGCTTGCGGGGCGCCGGTGCGGGCGCGGGGGCGCGGGTGTCCGCGGCCAGGGTCATCGCCGGCCTCCCTCGGTGAGCCCGCCCGCGGCGGGGACGGTGGAACCGCGCACGATCAGCTCCGGGCCGACGGTGACCTGCTGCGCGTCCTGGCCGGCGTCGTCGGCGAGGCGGAGCATGAGCTGCGCGGCGGCGCGCCCGCGCTCGGTGCTGCCGAGGGAGACGCTGGTCAGGGTCGGGTGGAAGACGCGGCCGATCTCGGTGTCGTCCATGCCGGTGACCGCGATGTCGTCCGGCACGGACAGCCCGAGTTCGCGGATGGCGTGGATGGCACCGATGGCGAGCAGGTCGTTGGCCGCGACGATGGCGTCGAGGCGCTCCGGGGCCGCGGCGAGCAGGCGGCGCGCGGCGGTGAGGCCGGCGGCGACGGTGAAGTCCTTGGCGAGCTCGGTGGTGTGGCCCGTGCCCGCGGCGGCTTCGAAGCCGCGCTGGCGGGCCTGGCCGGGGGTGGTGTCGAGGGGGCCGTTGAGGAAGCCGATCCGGCGGCGCCCGAGTTCCTGCAGGTGGCGGACCGCCTGGCCGATGCCGCCCGCGGAGTCGGTGGAGACCGAGCTGATGCCGTGGGCGTCCAGGGCGCGGCCGATGACCACGACCGGGACGGCGGCCTGCTGGATCTCCTCGATCAGGCGGTCGTCGGTGCGCAGCGGGCTGATGACCATGCCGTCGACGAAACCGCTGTTGAGGCTGCGCACCAGGTCGGCCGTGGAGGTCGAGGTGTCGCCGGTGGTCGTGACCACGACGCGGTACCCGTGCGGCGCGAGGACCTCGTGGATGGCCCGCATCATCTCGACGTAGACCGGGTTGCCGATGTCGGCGACCGCGAAGGCGATCTGGAAGGTCTTCTTCATGCGCAGCGAGCGGCCGATGGCGTCCGGGCTGTAACCCAGCTCCTCCGCGGCGGCCCGGACGCGCTCGATCATGGCCGGGCTAGCGCCGGTGCCGTGCAGGGCGCGCGAGGTCGAGGCCAGAGACACTCCGGCTCGTTCGGCCACCTGCAGCAGCGTGGCCCGTGTAGACGTCATTGTCGCTCCGTCGTCGTTCGTTGCCTTGGAAACGTTTCCAACCCGTGACGCTCGGTGGTTGGAAACGATTCCAAGGGGCTGCGGGGAATAGTGACATCCGGTTCGAGGGGTGTCAACACCGGGGTGCGCGTGGGGTCGCGGTGGCGGCTTCGACGCTGGTCAGCGGGCGGCTGAGCTCGCGCGGCAGGCGGTGGCGCTCGCCCTACTGTTCGCGGCGGGGTTTTTACGCTCCGCTACGAGCTTCCCACACTCCGCGATACCCGCCGCGCTGCCCCGCCCGTGTCCTACGCTCCGCGATGCATCCCGCGCTACCCCGCGCGTGAACCACTCCCCACGACGCCATCCGCGCTATCCCGCGCAAGCCACACGCCCGCGGCGCATCCCGCACTGCCCCGCGGGGCCACACGCCCGCCACGCATCCCGCGCTACCCCGCGCGGCCACACCCCCGCCACGCATCCCGCGCTACCCCGCCCGAACCACACGCCCCCGCCACGCATCCCGCGCTACCCCGCCCGAACCACACGCCCCGCGACGCATCCCGCGCTGCCCCCCGCCCGAACCACACGCCCCGCGACGCATCCCGCGCTGCCCCCCGCCCGAACCACACGCCCCGCCACGCCACCCGTGCTACCCCACGCCTCCGATGCGTCCCGCACTGCCCCGCCCGAATCACAGGCTCCGCGGTGCGATCTGCCTCCAGGCGCGAGCCGCGCCCACGCTGCCACGCGGTCTCACGTCTCGCACTGTCAGGCGCGTCGCTCCGCAGTGCGAGTTTCCGTCCTTTCGGAACGCCCCCGAAGGTTCCGCCCGGGAATGTCCACTTCAGACCCTGCGCGCGACAATTTCCGCGGCAAGTCAGCGAAAAGCGTCCGCGTTCTCCCGCGCCCACTGCTCGAACGTGCGCGGCGCCCGCCCGGTCACCTCGGCCACATCGGGGTGCAGCGTGGCCTCGTCCAGCCTGCCTTCGGCGTAGAACTGAGCGAACGCCTCCACGTAGTCGGCCGGCATCGCCGCTGCCATCTCGGCCCGGGTCTCCTCGTCGGACAGGCCCACCGCGCGCAGGTCCCGGCCCAGCACGCGCCCGAGCACCGCCACCTGCTGGGCAGGCAACAGCGCCTCGGGACCGGTCAGATCGTAGATCCGGCCCTCGTGCCCGCCCCGCAGCGCCCGCACGGCCACCGCCGCGATGTCGCCCGGGTCGACGCACGCCGCGGGCACGTCCGGGTACTGCACGCGCACCTCGTCGCCCGCCCGCAGCTGCGGCAGCCACCGCAGCGCGTTCGACATGAACGCGCGCGGTCGCAGGAACGTCCACGCCAGACCGGACTCCCGCACGGCCCGTTCGGACAGCGTCATGTACCGCGACACCGCGTTGTCCAGATCCGCCAGCGCGGCCGACCCACCGGACAGCAACACCACCCGCTCGACACCGGCCGACCGCGCCCGCGCCAGCAGCCCCGGCATGTCCGCGTACCCGGACAGCAGGAACACCCCGGTCACGCCCTCGAACGGAACGCTCGCCGGATCGTTGAGATCGCCGACGACCGGCTCCGCACCAGGGACCACGGCGTCCGGCTTCCGCACCAGCGCCCGCACCGGCTCACCACTCCCGGCGAGCTCGCGCACCACCGCCCCGCCCGCCGTGCCGGTCGCGCCAGTGACGAGAAACATCGTGCCCCCCAGATGCCGGTCGAGTCCTGGACAATACCCGGTGTGAAGAAGATCGGGTTCCTTTCGTTCGGCCACCACCAGCCGGGCACGCCCACCCCGACGGCCGGCGACGCGCTGCGGCAGATGGTCGAGCTCGCCGTGGCCGCCGAGGAGCTGGGCGTCGACGGCGCGTTCCTGCGCGTGCACCACTTCGCGCCGCAGTTCTCGACACCCTTCCCGCTGCTGGCGGCGATGGCCGCGCGCACCGAGCGCATCGAGCTCGGCACCGGCGTGATCGACATGCGCTACGAGAACCCGCTCTACATGGCCGAACAGGCCGCGGCCACCGACCTGCTCAGCGGCGAACGGCTGCAGCTCGGCATCAGCCGCGGCTCCCCCGAACCCGCGCTGCACGGCGCGTCCGCGTTCGGCTACGTCCCGGCCGACGGCGAGACCGACGCGGACATGGCCCGCAGGCACACGGAGATCTTCCGGACCGCGATCGGCGGCAGCGGCGTCGTCCGGGCCGATCCGCGGATGACCGGCCGCGGCGGGATGCTCGCGATTCAGCCGCAGTCGCCGACGCTGTACGAGCGGATCTGGTGGGGCAGCGGCACCCGCGCCACCGCGAAGTGGGCCGCCGAGCAGGGGATGAACCTGATGAGTTCGACACTGCTCACGGAGGACACCGGGGTGCCGTTCGACGAGCTGCAGGCCGAGCAGATCGAGATCTTCCGCGCGGAGTGGGCGCGCCAGGGGCACGTCCGCGAGCCGCGGGTGTCGGTGAGCCGCAGCGTCATCCCGATCACCACCGACGTCGACCGGCGGTTCTTCGGGCGGGAACGGGACAGCCAGGACCAGGTCGGCTGGCTCGACGGCGGGGTGGCGCGGTTCGGGAAGACCTACGCGGGCGAGCCGGACGTGATCGCCAAGCAGCTCGCCGAGGACGCGGCCGTGCAGGCGGCGGACACGGTCCTGGTGACGGTGCCGAACCAGCTCGGCGTGGACTACAACGCGCACCTGCTGGAGTCGATCGTCCGCGACGTCGCACCCGACGCCGGCTGGCGCTGAAACGTTCGCCGCTCGTTCACCCGGCCCTCATGTGCGCGGCCGAAGATCGCCGGGTGCGTAGAACACTGGCGATCGTGCTGATGCTGAGCGGAATCCTGCTGACCTCGGTGGCGCCCGCGAACGCGAGCGAGCCGCGGCAGCGGGTGCTGTCCGTGCTGAGTTTCAACATCCACCACGCGCAGGGCACCGACGACGTGCTCGACCTCGCGCGCGTGGCCGGGGTGATCCGGGACAGCGGCGCCGACGTCGTCGGGCTGCAGGAGGTGGACCGGCACTACTCGGCGCGCAGCGAGTGGGCCGACCAGGCCGCCGAGCTCGCCCGGATGCTCGGCTACCACGTGGTGTTCGGCGCGAACATCGACCGGGACCCGCCCGCCGCAGGCAGCCCGCGGATCCAGTACGGCACCGCGATCCTGTCCCGCTACCCGATCACCGCGTGGGACAACACGCACCTGTTCCGGTCGCCGAACCAGGAGCAGCGCGGGCTGCTGCACGCGGTGCTGGACGTGCGCGGCGTGGCGGTGCACGTGTACGACACACACCTCGCGGCGAGTTCCCAGGTGGACCGGCTGGAGCAGACCCGGCAGATCACGGAGCTCATCGGCGACACCACGCCTGCGGTGCTCGTGGGCGACCTGAACGCGCTCCCGGAGGCCCCGGAGATCGCGACGCTGAACGCGGCCTTCACCGACACGTGGCCGGTGTCCGGGAAGGGCGCGGGCGCGACGTACCCGGCGGAGGCGCCGGACCGGCGGATCGACTACATCTACGCGTCGCGCTCGGTTCAGCCGCTGGTGACGCGGGTGCTGGACGGGGCTCCCGTGGCCTCGGACCACTTGCCGCTGATGAGCCGCGTGCTGGTGCGGCACTGAGTTTCAGGCGCGCTGGCAGGCGTGGCCCTTTGCCGCCGTGGTCCGCGGATGTTCGCGCAGCGTGGGCAGTTCCGCGGACCCCGGCGCTCCTGGCTCGCGCCGACGCCAACTGGTCGAGGTGGACGGTCAACGGACCCTCCGCGCGCGGAGGGTCCGGCCGGCTGGCCGGCACGCCGAGGGTCGGCTAGACGAGTAATGCGTAACTCGGTCAGTGGTCGTAGGCGGTCAGGGATCGGGTGGTGGGTTGGCTGGTGGCGCGGTTGTGCCAGATGGCGGCGG
>NZ_JBEXTX010000175.1:0-11513 GCF_040614175.1 Amycolatopsis sp. NPDC006131 | reverse complement strand
GCAAAGCCAGCCACTTCCTCGCCTTCCTCACCCTCGGAGCCGCCCTGACCTGCTACAAGAAACTCCGCAAACACACCACATGAGACACGCTCTAAACGAAAACCTTGCCTGGGTTCAGGATTCCGTGTGGGTCCAAGGCATTTTTGACTGCGCGGTGCATCTCCAGGACCTCGTGGCTAACCTCGCGACGCAAGCCGCCGCGTTTGAGCAAGCCGATTCCGTGCTCGCCGGTCACCGTGCCGCCCAGTTCTACCGCGTCGGCGATGATGTCCTCGAATGCGGCCTGTGCCCGGCGCCGAGCCGCGTCGTCGCCGATGGGTGTGATGAGCAGCGGGTGGAGGTTTCCGTCGCCGGCGTGGGCGATGTTCGCGATCAGCGTGTCGTGCCTGGCGGCCGCCTTTTCGATCCGCGCCAGCATTTCCGGCACCAGCGCGCGCGGCACGCACACGTCCTCTGTGAGCACCGGGCCGAGCCGCTCCAGCGCGGGGTACGCCAGGCGCCGTGCGTCGAACAGGGCTTCGGCCTCGTGTTCGTCCGTGGACAGCGCCGCCCAGGTCGCGCCGGCCTCCTCGAAACACCGCAGGATCGTCCGCGCCTCCTCCTCGCCGGCATGACCCGGGGTGTCGACGCGGCCCAGCAGCACCACGTTCGCCTCGGTGGACAGGCCCATGTTCTTCCACGCGTCGACCGCCTCCAGGCAGTGCCGGTCGACCAGCTCCAGCGCGGACGGGATCACCCCCGACGCGGACACCGCGCTCACCGCCTCACCGGCGGCGATCACCGAGTCGAAGTACCCGGCGATGGTGCGCTCGGGCTCGCGCCGCGGGCGCAGCCGCACCGTCACCTCGGTGATCACCCCGAGCGTCCCCTCGGAGCCGACCATCAGGCCGCACAGGTCGTACCCGGCGACGCCCTTCGCGGTGCGACGGCCCAGCCGCACGACCTCGCCGCGCCCGGTGACCACCTCCAGCGCCAGCACATAATCCCTGGTCACGCCGTACTTCACGCAGCACAGCCCGCCGGCGTTGGTGGCCACGTTCCCGCCGATCGTCGACCACGGCGAGCTCGCCGGGTCCGGCGGGTACCACAGCCCCTGCTCGGCGCAGACCGCCCGCAGGTCGTCGTTCACCACGCCCGGCTGCACGACCGCGAGCCGCTCGGCGCGGTCGATCTCCAGCACCGAGTCCATCGACTCGAACGAGATCATGATGCAGCCGTCGACGGCGTTCGCCCCGCCGGACAGCCCCGTCCCGGCCCCGCGGGGCACCACGGGGATTCGGTGTTCCGCCGCGAACCGCACGACGTCGCGCACCTCGGCGGTCCCGCGCGGCCGCACCACCGCGGCGGCCTGCCCGTATTCGGCCCACTCCGCGTGGTCCTGCAGGTAGGACTCGACCACGGCCGGGTCGTCCACCACGCGCTCAGCCGGAACGACCCGCCTCAGGGCGGCCACCAGTGTCGGGGAATCCATCACAACCTCCACCGAGGAGGCTACCGGTATGACGACGGCCGCCAGGCCCGCTGAGCGGCAGGTGAGACGCCGGCTACAGCAACCGGCCGTCGTCGTCCCGGAGGTGCCCCGGCGCCACCAGGAACGCCTGGTACTCGTACTCCTCCTCGTAGAACACGACGAGACGGTCCTTCCCGGCGCCGATCGCGGTCCAGCCGTACCCCAGCACCTCGCCGATCTCCTCGGCCCAGCGGTCGTCCCGCGCGGCGCAGTAGAGCCACGGGAAGTCGTCCACCCCGGTGAGCACGTACAGCCGCCCGTCGAGCCCGGCCCGTGCGGCGAACTCCGCCTGCCAGGCGCGGATCTCGTCGTCGTCCGCCGACTCGGGCAGCACCGAGTCCGGCTCGGCGGTCGTCCGCCGGGTCTTGACGAACTCGGCGCGCAGCCACTCCGGGAAGTCCGGCCACTGGGCGAACTCACCGGTGTCGAAAGCGGACAGACGGTCCTTGAGCTGTTCGGCCTTCTTCGCCTGCAGCAACTTCAGCCGCCGGTCGCGCGCGGACCCGGTCACGGCTCAGTCACCCGCCGGCCAGCTCGGAGCATGCGACCCATAGTAGTAGTGGTGCGGACCATCGACCCGGTCGTACTTCTCACCGATCACCACCCCGTCGTGGCCCGCCTTCGGCTGGTAGGCGTGGAAGTGCGGGTGCGGCGCGCGCGGGTCGTTCGTGTGCTCGGCGATCACCCTCGGGCCGTTCGGCGTCTCGTACTCGTAGTAGCGGCCGTGTGCGCCGGGGGCGCTGTCGTAGTGGTAGTTGCCCCGCCCCTGCAAGGCCGGGTTGTCGCCGACGGTCCACTGCCGCACGGGCGACGCGCTGTTGGGGATGCCGGCCCGGTCGCGCGCGGCGTTGAACGCCTCCCGCCGCTGGTCGAACCACCGGTTGTCGCCCTTGGGCAGTTCTTCCTTCTGCGCGTCGCAGTCGCGGCACGGCACCAGTCCCAGCGGGTCGAGCCACGTCATCGGGTTCGGGACGTAGGCCTGCGGGTTCGGCCCGGCGACCAGGCCGAGCGGGTCCTGGCTCGCGTAGCGCCCGAGCTCGGGCACGTAGTAGCGGTGGTAGTTGTAGTCCAGACCGCTCTCCGGGTCGTGGTACTGCCCGGGGAACCGCAACGGGGTGTCGGCGGCGCCGACTCCGGCGACCAGGCCCCACACCGATCTGGTCGCCCGCCACGCCAGGTTGCCCGCGGCGTCGACCAGCTCGGTCGGGGTGCCGATCAGGTCGGTCACGATGCCGTAGAACTCGCGGTCGACCCAGGCCTGGTCGCGGGTGTTCCAGAGCCGCTCGGTCTGGCTCACCGGCTGCAGCGTGTCCGGCAGCCAGTGCCACGCCTTCGTCCGGCCACCGGATTCGATCTGCTCCACCAGGACCGTGTCGTCCCAGACGAAGTCGGTCCGCTCGGCGACGGTGTGGCCGTCCTCGGCGATGCGCTGCTTGCTGATGCGCCGCCCCAGCGCGTCGTAGGCGTACCGCCACCGCGTCCCGTCGGGGGTGACCAGCCCGACCAGCCGGTCTTCGCCGTCCCAGGCGAAGTGCCAGTTGTCCGGTTTCGCGGACAACCGCTTCCGCTGCCGGAGCACCATCCGCCCCTGACGGTCGTAGGCGTACCGGACGTTCCCCGCGGCGACCGTGAGCGTGCCGCTGACCTGGCGTGGCCCGCTCGCCTCGGGATCGGCCGGGTTGTGCGCGGCCCGGAGGTTGCCCACGCGGTCGTAGTCGTAGCGCTCCGCCCAGCCCGCGCCGCGGACGCCGACGACCCGCCCGGCCTGGTCCAGGTCGAACTCGCAGAGGCCGCCGAGCTGATCGGCGGTCGCCACGAGCTGGTCGTCCGCGCGGTAGGAGTAGGTGCGGTGCTGGATCCGCCGCACCGGCGACGCGGCCGACACCGCGGACAACGTCTGCGCGAGCAGGCGGTTGCCCGCGTCCCACTCCTGCGCGAGGGAGATCCCGGTGTCCAGCAGGCGTTCCACTTCCCGGCCCGCGATGTCGTAGCGGAAGCTCATGGTGCGGCCCGCGGCGCTCAGCACGGACGGCCTGCCCCCGGCGTCGTAGCTCCACCGGCTCTCCACGCCCGTGGGGGTGCGCTGGTACACCGGCCTGCCGAGCAGGTCGTAGCGGGATTCGACGGTGCGGCCGTTGACGGTCTCGGCGACGACGCGCCCGGCCTCGTCCCGCTCGAAGCGCACGTCGGCGTCGGCGTTCACCGCGCGAACCAGGCGTCCCGCCGCGTCGTAGGTGAACCGGGCGGGCGGCGCGTCGCCCGTCTGCCGCTCGACGAGGTTCCCCACCAGGTCGTAAGTGAAGCGCGTGGTCTCCCCCGCACCGTTCGTCCGCGACACCACCTGCCCCGCCGCGTCGTAGGTGTAGACGAGGGTCCGGCCGGTGAAGTCCGTCTCGCGGACGAGGTTGCCGACGGCGTCGTAGACGTACCGCCACTCCGAGCCTGCCGCGTTGCGCACGACGACCGGCCGCATCTTCTCGTCGTAGGTGTACTCGAGGCGGTTCCCGTCCGGGGTCGTGACGGCGGCGGGCAGGTCGAAGTGGGTGCTGACGACGTGCGTCAGCTCGCCCGCGGCGCCGGCTCCGGCGGTCTGGTTGCCTTCCCCGTCGTACTGCCAGCGCTCGACCGTGCCGTCCGGACCGGTGCGGGACAACAGCAGCCCCTCGACGGTCCAGGTGTAGGTGGTCGTCGCCCCGGCCGGGTCGGTCCGGGACCGGATCCGGCCGAACTGGTCGCGACCGAACAGGTTCACCGCGCCGTCCGGGCCGGTCATGGCGACGGGGAGACCGGCGTCGTTGGTTTCGACCTGGTGCACGCCGCCCAGCGGATCGACGATCGCCGCCAGGTGGTTGCGTTCGTCGTACCGGTACCGGGTCACGGCTCCGGCGGGGTCGGTGACCGCGACGAGGTTCCCGGCCTCGTCGTAGTCCCGCCGCGTCACCGCGCCCGTCGGCTCGACGGTGGCGACCAGCTGGCCGTCGCGGTCGTAGCTGAACAGCCGCTGGGTGCCGTCCGGGCGGGTCAGCGCCACCAGGTTGCCTGCCTCGTCGTAGCGGTAGGACGTGGTGCGCCCCAGCGGATCCGTCCGGGACAGCAGCCGGTCGTAGCGGTCCCACTCCGAGCGGGTGCTGCCGCCCAGTGCGTCGACCTCTTCGACGATCTGCCGCAGCTCATTGAAGCGGTAGGTCGTCTCGTGGCCCGCCGCGTCGGTCCACACCGAGACGAGGGCGTCCTGGTCGATCCGCAGCGTTCCGGTGTGCGCGCCGCCGGAACCCTCGGTCCGGACGTACCGGCCAAGGCCGTCGTAGTGGAAGCCGTACCACTCGCCGTTGCGGTCCACCCAGCGCGTGATGCGCCCCGACCGGTCGTAGGCGAAGGTCAGGGGCCGGTCCGACGAGTTGAACACGTCGGTGAGGCGGCCCTTGTCGTCGTAGGCGTACCGGAGCAGCGGGACGTCCGGCGCACCGTCCGCGCCGCGGAGGGTCAGCGCGGTGATCCGGCCGCCCTCCGCGGTGACCGCCACCCGGTAGTTCCCCGAGTGCCGGATCTCGCTGGGGGCGCCGTTCTCGTAGTCCACGTCCAGCCGTTGCCCCGTGCGGCCCACGACCGACCGCAGCGGCAGCTCGCCGTCCGGCGCGCCGGCGACGGGACCGAAGGTGTACCGCTCGCGCTTCTGCCGGTGGGTGACCACGTACTCCTCCCCGGTGCGGACGAGCGGCCAGCGGGCTCCCTCGATGGGGAACACGGGCTGACCGTCACGCACGGGGTGCGGGTAGACCAGGACGCGGCCGTCCTCGGTGACGAAGTAGATCCCGTCGTCCTCGACCTCGAGGCGCTGGTCGAACGTGGACGCCCAGGTCCGCCCGAACCACCGGCCGAGCCGGTAGGCCGAGGCGTGCCGCCTGCGCACGGTCAACGGCAGCACCGCCGGGAGGTCGACGTCCACCTGCGGCAGGATCACCTCGCCGGTGAAGACGTTGATCGGGTCGCCGTTTGTGCAGGTCGAGTCCTCGTCCTGGCCGGACTTGCGCGGGTCCTCGGCAGAGTCCCTGGCCCGGGACGGGCCGTCACCGCCGGGCTGGCCGCTGCCCGGGGTGCCGTCGACGCCGTCCGGGCTGTTCGGCGCGTCGGGGCTCGCGGGGCCGTCCAGGTCCGGCGTCTCGACCTTCCCGCCGCCGTGTGCGGCCGACGGGGTGGTGCCGTCACCGCCCAGCTTGCGGCCGAGCTTGCTCAACTGCTGAATGATCTCGTCCAGCTTGCCGATGACCCGGCTGATCCGCGGCGACACGTTCCCGATCGTCTTGACCAGCTTCCGGATGAAATCCGCAATCCGCGTCACCGCACTCGAAATCGCCGCCGTCGCCTGCGCAGCGATCAACGGCGTCGCGAAACCCAACGTGCACGCCGCCTCCAACGCCCACGTGATCAGCTTCCCCACCAGCTCGGCCACGATGTCGCGCACCATCTCGCGCACGAACCCCACCACCGTGCCCATGATCATCACGCCGGTGGAGATGCCGTCGGCCAGCGCCGCCGCCCCCGCCAACGCCTCGGCCTGCTCCGCGCCCGACCGGCGGTAGGTGTCGGCACCCTGGCCGGACCAGCCCGCCGTGCCACCCTCGACCTCGTTCTTCAAATCACCCGCGACCGCGCCGACCTCCCTGGCCACGTTCGCCCACGTGTCGGAAAACGACTGGATCACCGGCGGATCCCCCGCCAGCCAATCCAACGCCTCCTTCAACGGCCGCACATGCTCGATCAGCCACGCCACCCCGTACTGCGCCAGCGTGCCCAGCGGATCGATCACCATGGACAAGACCTCGAGACCGGCGCCGAGCGCCCCCAGCCCGCCCTCGACCCACGACCCGTCCTTGATG
Source organism: Amycolatopsis sp. NPDC006131 (assembly GCF_040614175.1). Classification (NCBI taxonomy): domain Bacteria; kingdom Bacillati; phylum Actinomycetota; class Actinomycetes; order Pseudonocardiales; family Pseudonocardiaceae; genus Amycolatopsis; species Amycolatopsis sp. NPDC006131. The sequence goes on along the minus strand of NZ_JBEXTX010000175.1, from coordinate 5,126 downwards.
CCATTGGACAGGTCCTGCGCCGACTCCAAGATCCCGATGCCGGTGACCGCGGTCGTCTGCGACTGGGCCTGCGCGACCAGCGGGTTGCTCATGTCAGGGGCTCACCCAGCCGCTTGACCGTCTGCCGGGTGCTCTCGTCCTGTCCGTCGTAGGTGGTGGCCGTCGTGCGGACGTTGCCCGCGGTGCCGGTGACCGACTCGGCCGCGGTCTCCAGCGCGCGGACGCCCATCTGTTCGAACGGGTCGAGCATCATCGCGAACGGCTGGCAGATCACCCCGAACGCGCTGTTGTCCATGCTCACCTGGCGGGCCGCGTCGACAGCGGTCTGCAAGCGTTCCGCCAGCCCGTCGACCTTGCCCGCGTGCGTGCCGAGCTCGTCGGTGAGCACCTCGTAGCCGTTGGCGGCGCCGCGGGCGGCCGAGCCGCCCGCCCTGGTGCCCGCGCCTCGCGCGAAGCTGCTGGTCATCGCTCCCCCTAGTCGCGTCGCAGGAAGGACTGGTCGCCGAAGTCGCCGTCGTCGTCATCGCGCCGGGGCCGCTGGGGCGGCGCCGGGCGGCGAGGCTGCCGGGGCGGCTCGTCGTCGGCCTCGCTCTCGATCCGCAGCTGGCGGCCGGGCACCGGCGGCTCGGGGTCCTCGGGCGGGGCCTCCGGGAAGTTCTCGGCGGCGGTGCGCACGATGTGCTGCGCCGCGCTGTCCGACTCGCCCACGGTCCCGGCCACGATCTCCTGGATGACCTGCGGGTACTTCGACTGGGCCTTCTGCATCGCCTTGAGCACGTTCGCCGCGATCTCGTCGGGGCTCATCCCGCGGACGGCGTCGGTCATGCGCACGTCGGTGGGGATGCCGTTGTTGCCGACGGTCACGCTGACCGCCCCGTTCGCGACGGATTCGGTGATCGAGATCTGCTCGACCTCGTGCTGCATCGCCTGGAAGCGCTGCGACCGCTCGACCGCGTTGCGCTCCCAGTCGCCGACCATGCGCTCGATGTCCGACAGGTCCGCCACCGGAACCCCCTTCCGCTCTTCCTGCAGACGGTCCGGCGACCGTACCGGTTCCACACCGGTCCCGTACTCGGTATCGGCAGGTCCCTTACTCGTCCGGATAGGCGCTGGACCGATCAAGTGAGGAATCCCAAACCTGAGTCCCGGGACTTGGGCCACTTCGGTCACAACGGCGAACGCGAGGGGGTTAGCCTGGTAGGCGCATCAAGCGGACAACAAGATCGAGATATGGATAGAGGCGAGTCCCTGCCGTGTCCAGCAGCAGCCCTGCGTCACAGTTCGGCCCCAACGAATGGCTCGTCGAGGAGATGTACGACCAGTTCCTCGCCGACCCCTCTTCAGTAGACGCCGCATGGCACGAGTTCTTCTCGGACTTCAAGCCGACGCAGACCACGGAGTCGAAGCCGGACGCCGCGCCCGCGCCCGTCCGTGAGCAGCCCGCCAAGCCGGGCAACGGCCAGGTCAACCAGGCTGCGACTGCCCCGGCCGCGCCCGCCCAGCCGAAGCCCGCCGCCAAGCCGGCCGCGGAGCCCGCCAAGCCGGCCGCCAAGCCCGCGGCCGCGAAGCCGGCCGCCGCGACCACGAAGCCGGCCGCCGCCGAGCCGGAGAGCAAGCAGCTGCGGGGCGCCGCGGCCGCGATCGCCAAGAACATGGACGCCTCGCTGGCCGTGCCGACCGCCACCAGCGTGCGCGCGGTCCCGGCCAAGCTGATGGCCGACAACCGCATCGTCATCAACAACCACCTCAAGCGCACCCGCGGCGGGAAGATCTCGTTCACGCACCTCATCGGCTACGCCATGGTGCGGGCGCTGCAGGACTTCCCGAACATGAACCGGCACTACGCCCTGGTCGACGGCAAGCCGCACGCCGTCACGCCGGAGCACGTGAACCTCGGCCTCGCCATCGACATGAAGGGCAAGGACGGCGGCCGCACGCTGGTCGTCGCCTCGATCAAGAACTGCGAGAACATGACGTTCCGCCAGTTCTGGCAGGCCTACGAGGACATCGTCAAGAAGGCCCGCAACAACAAGCTGACCGCGGACGACTTCGCCGGCACCACCATCTCGCTGACCAACCCGGGCGGCATCGGCACCAACCACTCGGTGCCGCGGCTGCAGGCCGGGCAGGGCGCGATCATCGGCGTCGGCGCGATGCAGTACCCGGCGCACTTCGAGGGCACCAGCGAGGAGACCCTCGTCAAGCTGGGCATCAGCAAGATCATGACGCTGACCTCGACCTACGACCACCGCATCATCCAGGGCGCCGAGTCCGGCGAGTACCTCAAGCGCATCCACGAGCTGCTGCTCGGCGAGGACGGCTTCTACGACGACATCTTCACGTCGCTGCGGCTGCCCTACGAGCCGGTCCGCTGGGTCTCCGACATCCCCGAGGGCGAGATCGACAAGACCGCCCGGGTGCTGGAGCTGATCGACGCCTACCGGATGCGCGGCCACCTGATGGCCGACACCGACCCGCTGAACTACCGCCAGCGCCGCCACGAGGACCTGGACGTCCTCTCGCACGGCCTGACGCTGTGGGACCTGGACCGCGAGTTCGCTGTCGGCGGGTTCGCCGGCCAGCAGAAGATGAAGCTGCGCGACGTGCTGGGCGTGCTGCGCGACTCCTACTGCCGGACCGTCGGCGTCGAGTACACCCACATCCTGGACCCGGAGGAGCGCCGCTGGATCCAGGACCGCGTGGAGGTCCCGCACGCCAAGCCGGACCCCAACGTCCAGAAGTACATCCTGTCGAAGCTGAACGCGGCCGAGGCGTTCGAGACGTTCCTGCAGACGAAGTACGTCGGCCAGAAGCGGTTCTCGCTGGAGGGCGGCGAGACCGTCATCCCGATGCTGGACACCGTCCTGGACAAGGCCGCCGAGCACGAGCTCGACGAGGTCGTCATCGGCATGCCGCACCGCGGCCGCCTGAACGTGCTGGCGAACATCGTCGGCAAGCCGATCTCGCAGATCTTCCAGGAGTTCGAGGGCAACCTCGACCCGGGCCAAGCGCACGGCTCCGGCGACGTGAAGTACCACCTGGGCGCGGAGGGCAAGTACTTCCGCATGTTCGGCGACGGCGAGACCCGGGTGTCGCTGACCGCGAACCCGTCGCACCTGGAGACCGTCGACCCGGTGCTCGAAGGCATCGTCCGCGCCAAGCAGGACATCCTCGACAAGGGCGACAGCGACACCGGTGGCTTCTCGGTGCTGCCCGTGCTGCTGCACGGTGACGCGGCGTTCGCCGGCCAGGGTGTCGTGGCGGAGACGCTGAACCTGGCGCTGCTGCGCGGCTACCGCACCGGCGGCACCGTGCACATCATCATCAACAACCAGGTCGGCTTCACCACCGCGCCGGAGCACTCGCGGTCCTCGCAGTACGCGACCGACGTGGCGAAGATGATCGGCGCGCCGATCTTCCACGTGAACGGTGACGACCCGGAGGCGGCGCACTGGGTGGCCAAGCTGGCCGTCGACTACCGCCAGGCGTTCAACAAGGACGTCGTCATCGACATGATCTGCTACCGCCGCCGCGGCCACAACGAGGGCGACGACCCGTCGATGACGCAGCCGGCGATGTACGACATCATCGACACGAAGCGCTCGGTGCGGAAGACCTACACCGAGTCGCTGATCGGCCGCGGTGACATCTCCGTCGAGGAGGCCGAGGCCGCGCTGCGGGACTTCTCGAGCCAGCTGGAGCACGTCTTCAACGAGGTCCGCGAGCTGGAGAAGCACCCGATCGCGCCGAGCCCCTCCGTCGAGGAGGAGCAGCAGGTGCCCGCGAAGGTGCCGACCGCGGTGCCCGCCGAGGTCATCGAGCGGATCGGCGACGCGTTCGTCAACGTCCCCGAGGGCTTCACCCCGCACCCGCGCGTCAAGCCGGTCATGGAGCGGCGGTACAAGATGTCCCGCGAGGGCGGCATCGACTGGGCCTTCGGCGAGCTGCTGGCGTTCGGTTCGCTGGCGATCGAGGGTCGTCTGGTGCGGCTGTCCGGTCAGGACTCGCGTCGCGGCACGTTCACCCAGCGCCACTCGGTGCTGATCGACCGGAAGACCGGCCGGGAGTACGCGCCGCTGCAGAACCTGGCCGACGACCAGGGCCGCGTGATGATCTACGACTCGGCGCTGTCCGAGTACGCGGCGGTCGGTTTCGAGTACGGCTACTCGGTGGCGAACAGCGACGCGCTCGTGCTGTGGGAAGCGCAGTTCGGCGACTTCGTCAACGGCGCCCAGACGGTCATCGACGAGTACATCTCGTCCGGTGAGGCGAAGTGGGGCCAGCGGTCGGACGTCGTGCTGCTGCTGCCGCACGGCCACGAGGGCCAGGGCCCGGACCACACGTCGGGCCGCATCGAGCGGTTCCTGTCGCTGTGCGCCGAGGGTTCGATGACCGTGGCGGTCCCGTCCACCCCGGCGAACTACTTCCACCTGCTGCGGCGCCACGCGCTGGACGGCATCCAGCGCCCGCTGATCGTCTTCACGCCGAAGTCGATGCTGCGCAACAAGGCGGCGACGTCGGGCCTGGAGGACTTCACCGGCGACTCGAAGTTCATGTCGGTCATCGACGACGCCGAGGTGGAGCCCGGCAAGGTGCGGAAGGTGCTGCTGACCTCCGGCAAGCTCTACTGGGAGCTGGTGGCGGAGCGCGCCAAGCGCGAGGCTGACGATGTCGCCATCGTGCGCATCGAGCAGTACTACCCGCTGCCGAAGAAGAAGCTGCTGGCGGCGCTGGAGCGCTACACCGGCGCCGAGGTCGTGTGGGTCCAGGAGGAACCCGAGAACCAGGGCGCGTGGCCGTTCTTCGGCCTCCACCTGCCGCGCATGTTCCCGGACGTGCTCGGCAAGCTGGACGTGGTCTCGCGGCGCCCGATGGCCGCCCCGTCGGCCGGCTCGTCGAAGGTGCACGAGGTGGAGCAGAAGGCGCTGATCGCCAAGGCCTTCAGCTGATCTAGCAACAAAGGAAGCGCCCTCCCGAAACAGGGAGGGCGCTTTTTCTCTGCAACAAACGCAAGCCGGCAACGGAAACAAGCCGACTACCCCAACCAGACCTCCCCCGCCCCCGATCCACAGCCGATCTTTAGTCGCCGACCAGGCTTGTCAAGGCACGCTTTCCCGCCTTGACAA
>NZ_JBEXTX010000174.1:0-11560 GCF_040614175.1 Amycolatopsis sp. NPDC006131 | reverse complement strand
GCTATACATGATAGCCTCAAAGGAACCCACAAAGGGTTCTAGCTAATCAACTGGCTTTAGCTCATCAATACACTGTTGAGTTCTCAAACAACACGTTTCGTTGTGTCACCCGACGACCCCTCCAGCGCGCGAAGTCTCGCGACTCCAATTTCGCTGTGGTTTCGTCCGGCGGCGGTCACCCACTCTACCACCATCGGTGGGAGCTTGGTTCGTGACCCCCCGCCTGGTACCCCGCGCTCCTGGGCCTCTCGGCCCCGGCCCGGTCTCCCTGGCGACGAAGAGAACTTTACATGGTCGGAAACCCCCCTCGAACAGGGGGGTCCCTTAACCGCGTTTGCCCTGGTCAGGCCAGCAATTTGACCCCGGCGGTGTTCCGCTTGCCGCGGCGGACCACGAGCCACGTCCCGTGCAGGGCGTCCCCGAGCTCCGGCCGCCACTCCTCGTCGGCGATCTTCGCGTTGTTCACGTACGCGCCGCCCTCCTTCACGGTGCGGCGGGCAGCGCCCTTGCTGTCCACGAGACCCGTGGCCACGAGGAGGTCGACGATCGTCGGCTCGTCCGCGAGCCGCACCTCGCCCACCGGCACCTCGGCCATGACCGCGTCGAGCGTGCGGGCGTCCAGCTCCGCCAGCTCACCGCGGCCGAACAGCGCCTGGCTCGCGGCGATGACCTGGCGCGTCTGGTCCTCCCCGTGCACCAGCGTCGTCAGCTCCTCGGCGAGCCGGCGCTGGCCGGCCCGCAGGTGCGGCTTCTCCTCCGTGAGCCGCGCGATCTCGTCGATCTCCTCGCGCGGCACGAAGGTCAGCATGCGCAGGTAGGGCAGGACGTCGGAGTCCGCGACGTTCACGAAGTACTGGAACCACGCGTACGGCGAGGTCATCTCCGGGTCGAGCCACAGGTTCCCGCCGCCGGTGGACTTGCCGAACTTGCGGCCCTCCGAGTCGGTGACCAGCGGCGTGGTCAGCGCGTGCACGCTCGCGCCGTCGACCTTGCGGATGTAGTCCACGCCGCCGACGATGTTGCCCCACTGGTCGGAGCCGCCGATCTGCAGCTTCGTCCCGTACTTCCGGAACAGCGTCAGGTAGTCGTAGGACTGCAGGAGCAGGTAGCTGAACTCGGTGTAGGAGATGCCGTCGGAGGCCAGGCGCCGCTTCACCGTCTCCCGCGCCAGCATCACGTTCACCGAGAAGTGCTTGCCGACGTCGCGCAGGAAGTCCAGCGCCGACACGTCCTTGAACCAGTTCAGGTTGTTCTCCACGATCGCCCCGGTCGGCGAGTCGTCGAAGGTCACGAACTTCTCCAGCTGCACCCGGATCTTCTCCAGCCGGGCGGCGGTCACCTCGGGCGTGACCAGCGAGCGCTCGCCGACGTCCCGCGGGTCGCCGATCTGGCCGGTCGCTCCCCCGCCGAGCACGATCGGCCGGTGGCCCGCCTGCTGGAACCGGGCGAGCGTCAGCAGCTGGACGAGGTGGCCGGCGTGCAGGCTTTCCGCGGTCGGGTCGAAGCCGCCATAGAGGGTGAGCGGACCGGCGTCCAGGTCCTTCCGCAGCGCGTCGATGTCGGTGGACTGCGCGATCAGCCCGCGCCAGGACAGTTCGTCGAGGATGTGTTCGCTCACGGCTCGATACTCTCCTACGAGGTCAACCGACTATTTGGCGGGGCGGGCCCGTCCGCCGCGCCGGTAGAGCGACACGGCCGGGGAGTCGTCGATCCAGAACCGCCATGGGGTGTCCATCGCCGCCGCCACCCCGACCCGCGGGCCGGACCGGACGCGCTCGGCGGGGATCTCCTCCCCTGTCAGCAGGCGCACCGGCGACTGCGGGTCCACCAGGTCGGCGCCGTTGTGCTGCGGGCCGATGCCGAGCGCGGACGTCAGCCGCGCCGGCCCGCGGGCCAGCTCGACGTCCTTGCGCGCGGCCTTGCGCCGGGATCGGGCCAGGTGCGCGCCGTCGGTGATCTCGGCGGCGCGCAACAGCACCGCTCCCGCCTCGCCGTCCTCCCGGCCGACCACGTTGGCGCAGAAGTGCATGCCGTAGACGAAGTACACGTACAGGTGACCCGCCGGGCCCCACATGACCGTGTTGCGCGCGGTGCGCCCGCGGTAGCAGTGCGACGCGGGGTCGTCCTCCCCGCGGTAGGCCTCCACCTCGACCAGCCGCGCGCGGACGGTGCCTTCGGAGCCCGTGCACTCCAGCACCGAGCCGAGCAGGACGTGGGCCAGGTCGACCGGGTCGATCGCCAGCTCCTCGCGTTTGAACAGGCGTCCGGTCATCGCAGCACCACCTCGCCACCGGGCGTGGCGAGCACCGCTTCCAGCCGCGGGGCCGGGCCGGTGACGACCGTCAGCGCGGCCTCCACCGCGGCGAGCGGGCCCGCGACGAGGCCCGGATCGGGGTGGACGCCGGTCAGCGACACCAGCGATGCGCCCTCGGGCAGGCTCTCGCTCGGGTGCGGCGAGTCCTGCCAGTCGATCAGGAACGGCACCACTTCCCCGTCCTGCACTGGGAAAGCCAGCGACCAGCTCAGCAGCACGCCGTCCGGCCGCCGTCGCGACATCGGCCGCGCGTCGCCGAACGGGTAGCCGGCAGCCCGCGACCGCTCCAGCGCCGCGGCCAGGTCCGGCACCCGGATCGCCCAGGCGACCAGCCGGGGGCCGGACAGGTCGTCGATGCCGAACCAGCGCGGCCCGTCCGGCGCCTCCTGCTCCGGGTCGGGGCCGATGACCTCCAGGTAGGCCCCGTCGCCGACCCCGGTCAGGTGGTTGCGCGTGCCGCGCCCCGGGTGCGGGCCGCCGGGCATGACGTCGATCCCGCGCCCGCGCAGCTCCGCCACCGTCCCGGCGAGGTCCGGTGTCGCGTAGACGAGGTGGTCGAGGTTCACCCGATCCACTGCCGGTGGTCGGCGACCCGCGCAACGAGCCGCTCCAGCTGTTCCGCCACGCGCGCCGGGGCGGTGCCGCCGCGGGCATCGCGGGAGGCCACCGAGCCCTCCACGGTCAGCACCTCCCGCACCCGCGGGGTGAGCGCCGGGCTGATCTTCTCCAGCTCCTCGTCGGTGAGCTCGTCCAGGCCGGCGCCGCGCGCCTCGGCCACCCGCACGCACTCCCCCGCCGCTTCGTGCGCGACGCGGAACGGCACGCCTTGCCGCACCAGCCACTCGGCGATGTCGGTGGCGAGGGTGAAGCCGGCCGGGGCGAGCTCGGCCAGGCGCCCGGTGTGGAAGGTCAGGGTGCCGACCATCCCGGCGATGGCCGGGAACAGCAGCTCCAGCTGCTCGACCGAGTCGAAGACCGGTTCCTTGTCCTCCTGCAGGTCCCGGTTGTAGGCCAGTGGCATGCCCTTGAGCGTGGCGAGCAGGCCGGTCAGGTTGCCGATCAGCCGTCCGGACTTGCCGCGCGTCAGCTCGGCGACGTCGGGGTTCTTCTTCTGCGGCATGATCGAACTGCCGGTGGCCCAGGCGTCGTCGAGCGTCACGTAGCCGAACTCGGCGGTGTTCCAGATGATGACCTCTTCGGCGATGCGGGAGAGGTTCACGCCCAGCATGGCCAGCACGAACGCGAACTCGGCGGCGAAGTCGCGGGACGCGGTGCCGTCGATCGAGTTGTCCACGCTGGTGGCGAAGCCCAGCTCGGCGGCGACGGCCTCCGGGTCGAGCCCGAGCGACGACCCGGCCAGCGCGCCCGAACCGTAGGGCGACTCGGCCGTGCGGGCGTCCCAGTCGCGCAGCCGGCTCACGTCGCGCAGCAGCGACTGCGCGTGCGCGAGCAGGTGGTGCGCCAGCAGCACCGGCTGGGCGTGCTGGAGGTGGGTGCGGCCCGGCAGGATCGCGTCCGGGTGGCGGCGCGCCTGGGCGACCAGTGCGTCCACGACGTCCAGCGTGCCGGCCGCGACGCGCTTGCCCGCGTCGCGCAGCCACATCCGGAACAGCGTGGCGACCTGGTCGTTGCGGGACCGGCCGGCACGCAGCTTGCCGCCCAGTTCGGCGCCCGCGCGCTCGATGAGGCCGCGCTCCAGGGCGGTGTGCACGTCCTCGTCGGCGACCGTCGGCGTGAACTCACCCGAGGCGACGTCCGCGGCGAGCGCGTCCAGGGCGGCGAGCATCCGGGTCAGCTCGTCCTCGGTGAGGAGCCCGGCCCGGTGCAGCACCCGGGCGTGGGCCCGGGAACCGGCGATGTCGTAGGGCGCCAGCCGCCAGTCGAAGTGGGTCGACGCGCTCAGCGCCGCCATCGCCTCGGCCGGTCCGCTGCTGAAGCGCCCGCCCCAGAGCGCGATCCCCGGTTGGCCGTTGTCTGCCATGTGTTCGTCTCAGCCTTCGCTCATCCGTCGTCGTGCAAGTCCAAAGTAGAGGAACGCCGCGCCAGCGCCGAGAACCGGTCGGCCAGGTCCCGGCCGGTGAGCGGCTCCCTGGCGATCACCGCGACGGTGTCGTCGCCCGCGATCGACCCGACCACCTCCTCCAGCGCGGCCCGGTCGATCGCGCTGGCCAGGAACTGCGCCGCGCCCGGCGGCGTGCGCAGCACCGTCAGGTTCCCGGACGCGTCCACCGACACCATCAGCTCCGCCAGCAGCCGCGACAGCCGCGACGTCCCGCCCTGGACCCCGCGCACCGGGCTGCCGTCCTCGGGGATCACGTACACCGGCGCGCCGGAGTCCGCGCCCCGCAGCTTGACCGCGCCCAGCTCGTCGAGGTCCCTGGACAACGTAGCCTGCGTGACCTCGACGCCCTCCGCCGCCAGCAGCTTCGCCAGCTCGGTCTGGCTGCGGATGGCCATCGACGAGACCAGCTCGACGATGCGGGCCTGCCGGGCGGCGCGGTTCATCGTCGCGAAGCCTCCTGCTCCAGGAGCCAGACCAGCAGCGCCTTCTGCGCGTGCAGGCGGTTCTCGGCCTCGTCCCACACTGCGCTGGCCGGGCCGTCGATCACCTCGTCGGTGATCTCCCAGCCGCGGTGGGCGGGCAGGCAGTGCAGCACGATCGCGTCGTCCCCGGCCTCGGCCAGCAGCTCGGTGTTGACCTGCAGCTTCTTGAACGGGGTGACCCGGTCCATGCCGTCGTTCTCCTGGCCCATCGAGGTCCAGGTGTCGGTGACCAGCACGTCGGCGCCCTCGACCGCGGCGTGCGGCTCGGTGAACAGGCCGACGCTGCCGCCGGTCTCCGCCGCCCGCTTCTTGGCGTCGGTCACCACGTCGGCGTCCGGCTGGAAGCCCTCCGGCGCCACGACCCGCACGTGCAGGCCCGCGGTGACCCCGCCGAGCAGCAGCGAGTGGGCCATGTTGTTGGCGCCGTCGCCGAGGTAGGTGAGCGTGAGGCCGGCCAGCCTGCCCTTGCGCTCGCGGATGGTCTGCAGGTCCGCCAGCACCTGGCACGGGTGGAACTCGTCGGTGAGGGCGTTGACCACCGGGACCGTGGCGGCCGAGGCCATCGCCACGATGCGCTGCTGGGCGAAGGTGCGCCAGACGACGGCGTCGACGTAGCGGGAGAGCACCCGCGCGGTGTCCTCGATCGTCTCCTCGCGGCCGAGCTGCATCGAGCGGCCGTCCACGATGATCGGGTGGCCGCCCAGCTGGGCGATGCCGACCTCGAACGACAGCCGGGTCCGGGTCGAGTTCTTCTCGAACAGCACGGCCACCGACTTCGGGCCGGCCAGTGCCCGGTTGGACAGCGGGTCCTTCTTCAGCTCGGCGGCCAGGTCGAGGACGGCCAGCTGTTCGTCCGGGGTCAGGTCGTCGTCGCGCAGGAAGTGGCGGAGCATCGGGCAGTCAGTCCTTCGTGGTGGTGGTGTCGAGCGCGCCGGGCAGCGCGGCGAGGAAGCCCTCGGCCTGCTCCTGGCTCAGGATCAGGGGCGGGGCCAGCCGGATCGTGTCGGGAGCGACCGGGTTGACCAGGTAGCCCGCGGCCTGCGCGGCCTGGGCGACGGCGGGCGAGACGGGCTCGCCGAGCGTGATGCCGATCAGCAGGCCGGCGCCGCGCACGCCCTTGACCAGCGGGTGGGCCATCTCCTCGACGCCGGCGGCGATGTCCTTGCCCACGCGGGAGACGTGGTCGATCAGGCCGTCGCGGGAGATCGCGCGCAGCACCGCGAGCCCGGCCGCGCAGCAGACCGGGTTGCCGCCGAACGTGGTGCCGTGCTGGCCGGGCTTGAACAACTCGCCCGCCTCGCCGACGCCGATCACCGCGCCCAGCGGCAGGCCGCCGCCGAGGCCCTTGGCCAGGGTGATGACGTCGGGGGTGATCCCGGCCCGTTGGAAGGCGAACCAGTCGCCGGTGCGGCCGATGCCGGTCTGCACCTCGTCGAGCACCAGCAGGGCGCCGGCAGCCTTCGTGATCTCGCGCGCGGCCTGCAGGTAGCCGTCGGGCGCGGGGATGACACCGCCCTCGCCGAGGATCGGCTCGAGGAACACCGCGGCGGTCTCGGTGTCGACGGCCGCGCGCAGAGCGTCCACGTCGCCGAACGGGACGTGCACCACGCCCGGGACCAGCGGCTCGAACGGCTGCTTCTTGCCGGGCTGGCCGGTCAGCGACAGCGAGCCCATCGTGCGGCCGTGGAAGGCGCCCTCGCAGGCGACGACCTTGGTGCGGCCGGTGAGCCTGCTGATCTTCAGCGCGGCCTCGTTGGCCTCCGCGCCGGAGTTGACGAACAGGACCTTGCCCTGCCCGGTCAGGCCGGCGACGTCGAGCAGCGCCTCGGCCAGCTCGACGGTCACCGGGTTGACGTAGAGGTTGGAGGTGTGGCCCAGCTTGGTGATCTGCTCGGTCACCGCGGCCACGATGTCCGGGTGGGCGTGCCCCAGCGCGTTGACCGCGATGCCGCCGACCAGGTCGACGTACTCGGCCCCGTCGGCGTCCCAGACGCGGGCGCCCTCGCCGCGCACCAGGGTGAGGCCGGGGGTGCCGTAGTTGTCCATGAGCGCGGACTGCCAGTGCTGCCTGCCGTCCGCGTTGGAGGAGAGTGCGTCCATCAGGACTCCTGTTCGGGGAGGACCATGGTGCCGATCCCGCGCGAGGTGAACACCTCGAGCAGGACCGAGTGGGCGATGCGGCCGTCGATGACGTGGGCACGGCGGGTGCCGCCGCGGACCGCGCGCACGCAGGCCTCCATCTTCGGGATCATGCCGCTGGCCAGGGTCGGGAGCAGTTCTTCGAGCCGGTCCACGCGAATCCGGTCGATCAGCGACGAGCGGTCCGGCCAGTTCGCGTAGAGGCCCTCGACGTCGGTCAGCACGACCAGCTTCTCGGCGTCCAGCGCGGCGGCGAGCGCGCCCGCCGCAGTATCGGCGTTGACGTTGTGCACCACGCCGTCGGCGTCGGGGGCCACTGTGGACACCACGGGGATGCGGCCCGCGTTGACGATGTCCAGCACCGCGTCCGGGTTGACCGAGGCGACCTCGCCGACCAGGCCGACGTCGACGGACTCGCCGTTCACGGTGGCCTGCTTGCGTTCGGCGGTGAACAGCTGCGCGTCCTCACCGGAGATGCCGACCGCGTACGGGCCGTGGGCGTTGATGAGCCCGACCAGCTCGCGGCTCACCTGCCCGACCAGGACCATGCGGACGATGTCCATCGTCTCCGGGGTGGTGACGCGCAGGCCACCGCGGAACTCGCCTTCGATGCCGAGCCTGCTCAGCATGGCGGTGATCTGGGGGCCGCCGCCGTGCACGACGACCGGGCGCAGGCCGGCCAGCCGCAGGAACACCATGTCCTGGGCGAACGCGCGCTTGAGCTCGTCGTCGATCATCGCGTTGCCGCCGTACTTGACGACGACGGTGGCGCCGTGGAACCGCTGCAGCCACGGCAGGGCCTCGATCAGCACGCCGGCCTTCTCTGCCGCGGTGGCCATCCGGTCGTCGGCCGCGACCAGTTCGGGAGGAGTCATGAGGAGTAGGCGCTGTTCTCTTCGACGTAGGCGTGCGACAGGTCGGTGGTGAAGATCGTGGCCGTGCTGGCGCCGACGCCCAGGTCGATCACGATCTCGATGGCACGGCCGGACAGGTCCGCGGCGGAGCGGTCGGCCGCCGTGGTGCCGTTCGCGAACAACGTGACGCCGTTGATGCTGATCGACAGCGTGCCCGGGTCGATCTCGGCCTGGGCACGCCCGACGGCCATCGCGACGCGGCCCCAGTTCGGGTCCGAGCCGAACAACGCGGTCTTGACCAGGTTGTCCTCGGCGACGGTGCGTCCGACGTTGATCGCGTCCTGCTCGCTGGCCGCGCCGCGCACGACGACGTCGACCTCCTTCGTGACGCCCTCGGAGTCCGCGCGCAGCTGCTGGACGAGGTCCATGCAGGCGGCGGTGAGGACGTCGGTGAACTCGTCGAGGCCCGGCGTGACGCCGCTGGCCCCGGAGGCGAGCACGAGGACGGTGTCGTTGGTGGACGTGCCGCCGTCGACGTCGAGGCGGTCGAAGGTGACGCGGGTGGCGGCCCGCAGCGCGGCGTCGAGCGCGTCCGGGTCGACGACCGCGTCGGTGGTGAGGACGGACAGCATCGTGGCCAGGTTCGGGGCGAGCATGCCCGCGCCCTTGGCGAAACCGCCGACGCTCCAGCCGCCGTCGTGGCTCCGCAGCGTCTGCTTCGGCTTGGTGTCCGTGGTCATCACGGCGGTCGCGGCGGCCAGCGCCGATTCGCTCGTGGTGTCCAGCGCCTTGACCGCGGCGTCCACACCGGACAGCACGGCGGGCATCGGCAGCCGCTCGCCGATCAGGCCGGTCGAGCACACCGCGACGTCGATCGCGCCGACCTCCAGCAGTTCGGCGACCTTCTCGGCGGTGGCGTGGGTGTCCTGGAAGCCGCCGGGCCCGGTGGCCGCGTTCGCGCCGCCGGAGTTGAGGACGACCGCGCGCAACCGCTTGTGCCGCAGCACTTCCTGGGACCACAGCACCGGCGCCGCCTTGACGACGTTGCGGGTGAAGACCCCCGCCGCCGCCTGCTCGGGCCCGTCGTTGACGACGAGCGCGAGGTCCAGGGCGCCGGATGCCTTGATCCCGGCGGCCACGCCTGCGGCGCGGAACCCCTTGGGTCCGGTCACGGTCACGGTGCGACTCCTACTGTCGGAAGGCCGGTGGTCTCGGGGAGACCGAGTGCGATGTTCATGGACTGGATGGCGCCGCCCGCGGTGCCCTTGGTCAGGTTGTCGATCGCGGCCACGACGACCAGGCGGCCCGCGTCGGCGTCCACCGCGACCTGCAGCTGCACGTTGTTCGAGCCCAGCGTCGCCGAGGTGACCGGCCAGCTGCCCTCGGGCAGGACCTGTACGAACGGCTCGGCCTGGTAGGCCTTCTCGTACACCGCGCGCGCCGCCGCCGTGTCGGTCTCGCCCGCCAGCGGCGCGCTCGCCGTGGTGAGGATGCCGCGCGGCATCGGCGCGAGGACCGGCGTGAACGACACGGTCACCGGCACGCCGGCCACCGAGGTCAGGTTCTGCGCGAACTCGGGCGTGTGCCGGTGCGCGCCGCCGACGCCGTACGCGCTCGCCGAGCCCATCACCTCGGAACCGAGCAGGTGCGGCTTGAGGCTCTTGCCCGCGCCGGACGTGCCCGTCACGGCCGTGATGGTCACCTCCGGCCGCACCAGGCCCGCCGCCAGCGCGGGAGCCAGCGCGAGCGTGCCCCCGGTCGGGAAGCAGCCCGGCACGGCGATCCGCTTGGCGCCGGCCAGCTTCTCGCGCGCGCCCGGCAACTCGGGCAGGCCGTAGGGCCAGGTCCCGGCGTGGTCGCCGCCGTACCAGCGCTGCCAGTCGGCCGCGCTGGTCAGGCGGTGGTCGGCGCCCAGGTCGACGACCAGCACGTCGGGCCCGAGCTGGGCCGCGATCTCCGCTGAATGACCATGCGGCAGCGCGAGGAAGACCACGTCGTGGCCCCCCAGCGTCTCCGCGCTGGTCTCCTGCAGGATCCGCCCGGCCAGCGGGACCAGGTGGGGCTGGTGCTGACCCAGCGGTGTGCCCGCGCTGCTCGCCGCCGTCACCGCACCGATTTCGACCTCGGGGTGCGCCAGCAGCAGGCGGAGGGCTTCCCCGCCCGCGTACCCGCTCGCCCCGGCCACCGCGACCTTCACCGTCATACGTATGATTATGCATCGCGGCGGAAGATCAATCAAACGAGTTCCGGCAGGGTCACACCGGCCGGGGCTGCGGCGTCAGCGCTCAGCGGGCATCGTCACCTCCGGAATCCGGCCGTCGGGCCCACGCGACAGCGGGTGAGGCGTCCCGCTCAGGCCGCATCTCCACTCCCCTCCGGCGCTGGACGCATGCTGGGCGGATCCGGCAGGTACTCGCCGCGGCGTTCCGGGTCGCACCCCACCCGCGGCAGGCGCGCCCGGATGCCGCCGGGACTGCGGGCGAGCTCCCGGGCGATGTCCGCGACGCTCTCCCCCGCGATCCACCGTCGCTCGAGTTCCGCGTCGAGCTCCGGTGTCCACGGCTTGCCCTGACCTGCCGGCCGGTCGCGGCCTCTTCGGCCACCCGGATCGGCCAGCGCCGCGTGGTGCCGCAGGGTCTCCGACAGCACCGAGCCGAGTGTCGCCGCCGCACCGGCGGTGACCTCGATCTGGCCGTCGGCCACCGGCTCGCCCTCGGCGCCGGCGGCGCCGACCCTGATCACGAGACGGTCGGCGAGCGTGTCACGGCCGCCGCCCGGCAGCGCGGTGACCTCGATGGAGAAGGTGGTGTTACCTGCCCGGAGAGTGCTCCGGTGCTCTTCGATGATGTTCATGCCCGGCACGCTAGCGACCCTCACCGACAGTTTTCGGTCACCAAGCGTCGCCGGGTGGTCGCGAGCCGAAATTGTCGTACCCCGGTCCTAACGTTGTTCACCTCATCGCGGACCACTGGGGGAGACATGAGGGAACACCAGTTCTGGCGGCTGGTCGCCGGGCGCACCGTCGCCGAGATCGGCGAGCTGCTGCGCGGGCGCCCGGCGCTGGAGGTCATCCGGTTCCACCACCACTTCCGGCGCCTGCACCTGCGGGCCTGCCGGTGGGACGTGTGGACGGCGTTCGGCCTGGTCCTCGGCGGCGCCGGGACCGGTCAGCTGCGGGACGGCGTGTGCTGGCTGGTGCTGCGGGGGCGGCGCGCGTACCACCGGGCGCTGGTGGACCCGGACGTGCTGGCGAGCTTCCCGGCCGACCCGCTGGAGATCACCCGATCCGGCGAACTCGCCGGCCTCGCGCTCCGGCTGCTGGCCCCGCCGGGGACCGGCGAGGTGGCAGCGGCGTGCCGGGAGGCTCTCGCGTCGGTCCTGGGTGCGGCCGGTCTTCAGGGGTTGCCACCCGGCGAGCGGCCCGCGCTCGACGCCGCCACGCTCGCGCGCTGCTACCCGCGGCTCACGGCGCGGTACGGGCTCGTGGCCGAGCCGATCCGCGGGCTCACACCGGTGAGGACGAGCCGATGACCAGGCATGAGCCGCGCGGTGTCGGCCGCGTGGACGGGCGGTCAGAAACGCACCGCGGCAAGCAGGGCGTCCCGCAGCTCGGTTGGCTGCTCGGGCCCGGCACGGGCGCCGGGCGCGCCTTCCGGCATCGGCTCGGGCAGTGGCTCGCGGACGGCGTCCGGGCCGTTGCCCTGCCGGC